>CANQHY010000021.1 GCA_947623975.1 uncultured Bacilli bacterium | reverse complement strand
TATCATTTGGTAACTAAGATACGTAAAGATGGTGTATCTAGAATACTGCCAGCTAAATATACGACTGTTATATCCGCTATTGGTTCGCTTGTTACTAAAAAAAGTGAAAATAGCTGTTCTAAGGGAAGCCAAACCGATGGCGATTGTACGAAATGGTGCGTTTTAGATAAAAATAATAAATGTACTGGTGTATACGAATACTATATTGGTCCTACCCTTGAAAGATCTATAGTTGGTTCAAATAGTAACAATGTTAAATATAAGCTTTACGAAGAAAAAGGAAATGTTTATGATTCAAGTCAAAGCTATGCTAACGGTTATGCTGTTGGTGTTTCTTATTGGTGGATGCCAGGAATAATTACGTGTTCGAATAGTTGTAGCGGTAAAACTGGAGATGAACTTTTAAGCTGTGCTGAAAACTTTTGCGACAATGCCATAGGTTATGATGAAAGAGCTAATACTCAAAAATTAAAGGCATCCTGTCTAACTGCAACTTGTCAATATAGTTACACGCCGACGAACTGTGAAAATAACAATCCATATCGCGATCAAAATACAGTTGTACCTAATGAGCCAGAAAAAACAGTATGTAGTTATTTAGACTCTGATTCTAGTTATTCAGCTAACAATAAAAAGGTTACGACAAGCTGTACAAGTGATACTACTAATGTTTTCGATATGAAAACCTATGTAAATATTGCTTGTAAAGAAACATCGGCGTTTGCTTTTACTGATGTCTCTAGACTCCGCCTTGTAAGGGGAGCAGGAATCGATTATCACGCTGATTTATCTGCTAGTAAAGAATGTACAGTATTTTTTGATATAAACACTTGGAAATTCGCTTATGCTTCATATCATTCAGAAGATATGGTTATGTTAAGCGATGGTACTGTAAAATCATCACGTCAACTACTTTTAGATATATTAAACTATTATAATTCCGGCATGACTAATTCAGAAAATAGTCCGATAGGAATGGATATGGGAGGAAATTATACAACTACGACTTGGGCAGATTTAAATTACAATATCAATAAAGTAAGTGTAACATCTAAAGTAAACGAAATAATAAACAATGTAAGTAAACTTTCAGAAGAGTATGTTTTAAACCCTTCGGTTTCTAAAAATGATAATAAGTTGGATTTAGTAGAAAACCAGAATTTCTCAATATTTGCAAATCTTGAACAGATTGCTAAAAATGTTAATAAATATTTGCATACTAGTATTGTCGATGCATCGTATACTTTTGATAAATATTGCGTATCACTGGATGGTAGAGCTGATGTATTTAAGGCTCCTGAAAATGGTGTTTGCTATACTGAAAATGGTAGGGATGTATTAGGAAGAAATGTTTATTATACTAGTCTTGATGCAACTCCTAATTCTAAATTTAGTGATAGCATTAAAAATAGTGGACAGACGCATGCATTTAACAATACGAATGCCACAGTAATGGACGATAATACGAGCAATAATTATTTGAATTATAGTGAATATTGCCCATACGAGATAGATGATAATGCTTTAAGTTGTACGATTGAAATAGTAGCAAAAGATGGAACTGTGATGCATGGTAATGATATTTACGTAAATGGAGGAGTTAATGCCAATCTTAAGATAGATGAAAAATTGGGCGTTGATGATAGTGTTGCAAGTTATGGTATTGCTACGGGAAGTGCTCCTACTATAAATGGTGAGAATACTTTGAGTGTTGAAATATCCGATAGGAAAAATGGTGTAGAATCTATTGATATTACAGGAACCGTAGAATCTAGTAATGGTAGAAGGGCTGTCTGCCAAAGAAAAATTTACATAATTGATCCTGATGATAGCTGTGGTGCTTCTTGTAGTGTTGAGAAATATTCTGATGATGTATACGAAATTAAATCGACCGGAAGTAGAACGCCAAGACAATATTTTACTGCTCTTTCTACTGATTTGAATTGGGTAAGAGTTTTTCCTAGATTAGAAGATAATAAAGTTTTAGTAAGAGTTGAAAACAGAGCTAAAGGTACTGTTATATATGGAAAAGTTGAAGGGACAATGTTAACTACGGGAGAGCAATGTTATAATCTTTGCTGGGATGATTCTGATTTGGATAAATTATCAAATTGTGAAAATACTTATAGTCCAGCTGAAACGGGAAATATAAAGGAATATTGCGATACTAATTGGAAGAATGATATAAACAATTATTCAAGTGCAGATGACTGTGTTTATAATTGTTCTACAGCTAGGATGTGTCCTGACAATAAAAGAGATTTGGGCGAGGTAACAAACAGTTGCACTAATAACTATGAAGATTGGGGCTTTAGCAGTTCTTCAAGCTGTATAAATTATTGCTATTATTGCCCTGAGTGCTCAAACGATTACATTTATCGTCCAGTAAATAACTATAATCCATTCCCTAATTCTTATGATAGTAATTCCTTAGGTTTTAATTATCCAACAGGAAAAAGAATTGTACCAGCTAACTGGATAGGAAAAACTGGTTATATAAAACAAGACGATGACGATTTAACTAGTGTAACGGGACAAAATGCTAATCAAAGAGTAGAATATATAATAGAATTGACACCTGAAGCAATAAGAGAGATAAGACGAGATACAGAAAGCTATAATAGCGAATCAAAAGGAAATGATGCGTATTTAGATTATGTTTATATGCAAGGTGTCGATAAAACAAAAAAATACTATAGTAAGTTTATAAATGAAACATTCAGGTCATACTTTAAGATGATTGACGGTGAAGATGCTTAATTAAAGGTGGGGTGAGTAATGAATAGTTCAATGTGGATGTATTTTTTCATGGTGATGGGTATACTTGGTTTGGTAATGATAAACATATTTGGAAATGTAATTATAAGTAATGAGCAAAGTTATTATCTTTTAAAAGAAATAACAGAGGCGGCAATGATTGATTCGGTTGATCTTAAGGCCTATAGAGATGGAGTAGGTTGGGATGGAGTAACAGAAGAAAATGATCCTGAAAGTATGCATTGTATGGAAGGTCTACCTGGAACAATAAGAATCGTAGAACAAAAATTTGTTGAAAGTTTTGTAAGAAGATTTGCCTCTTCTGCTCAATTGAATAGAAATTATCGAATTATTATAAATGATATTGATGAATGCCCACCCAAAGTTACTATAACTCTTGTAGCAAATGAGCAGTTTTCCTTCCTTTCATTTTTTCGCGTAAAGTATGATAGCGGTGAGGATATTGTAAATGTTTTAACTGGTGTACTAGAAAATAGAACACCGGATAGATATGAGTAGTGAAAAATCTCTTTGACAGTAACACTGTTAAGAGATTTTTTTATAAAGTGTATAATTTACAGATTTATACAATTTTAATATTGCGTGGTAATTAATTATCGCTTTGCATATATTTATGTACATAAAAAAACTTTGTTTGATTTTTTTTCTTTGTCACTTGCGTTTTTGTAAGTGATAATGTATACTTTTTATAGTAAGATAGTTGGGGGTAATGCTATCAATGGGATTGGTATAGGAGATGAAATAATGGATAATAATTTGAATACTTCAAAATTTAAGAAATTTTTTAAAAACAAAAATGTTGTTACGGCTATATGTGCACTTTTGATCGTTGTAGTTCTTATAGTGGGATATACTTGGCGTGTAAATAGTGCTACTAAGCCTGTTTCTATTCCAGTAGCGAAGGTTACAATACAACCAAAAACAGAAATTACATCAGATATGATTACGCTAATTAAAGTTCCAAGGGAAGCTTTGAAAGGAAATTATTATGCAAATGTTAATGATATAGTTGGAAGATATTCTAATGTTAACACAATTATACCGGCTGGAAGTCTTTTTTATAAAGAATCTGTAACTACAAAAAACGATTTGCCTGATTCTGCACTTTTTGATATTAAAGAAGGAGAAACCCTTTATTATTTAACTGTCAATATGCTAACAAGTTACACAAATTCAATTTTACCAGGTAATTATATTGATATTTATATTTCAACTAAAGAAAATGGTAAGGCTTTGGTTGGTAAGTTACTTAAAGATGTAAAAATATTAGCAGTAAAGACCTCTGATGGAAAGAATGTTTTTGAAAATTCGGACGAAGCAAGAATTCCTTATGTTATACAATTTGCTCTTCCAGAAGAACAACATTTATTATTAAGAAAGATAAACGCAATTAATAATTATTCTATTTATTCTGAGAGTTCGGGCTTTTCAAGAATAGAGGTAATACCTGTTCCAAAAGCTTATAATCCAAGCGATTCTAGCGGAGAACTTACACCAAATGTTACGAGTCAATATTTAGAAGAGTATATTTTAAATATGGCAGCAAGCATTCCTGAAGATGTGCCAGAAATTAATATAGGTGGAGATACAGAAAATAAAACAGAATAAGGGGTGTTTATAATGGATGAGTCAATGAATTTTGGAAATATTGGCTTTAATGACATTTCGAATAGTAATAATGATAATCCGGTAGTAAATAATAATACTGATAATTCTGTCAATTCTGTATCACAAAATACAACGGTAGCAGTGCCAAATAAAAATATTCTTGTTACGCCTAATGCTGTTGACACGCAAAACGTATCTTCACCAACACCAAGTGTTTCTGCGACAGCTAATAATAGTAGTACAGCAACTGCTGGTGGCATAGATTTTGGCGGAAATAGTGTCGTTAAAAAGTCAAATTATGAAAAAGATGCTGATAATTTTTCTAGTATAGAATTTGGACCCTTAAAAAAATATTTAGATGACGATGATATCACAGATATTTCTTACAGTAATGGTGGTCAACTTTGGCTTAAATCTTTAGATAAAGGTGTATATAGAGCAGATCAACAAGATGTAAATAATGCCCTTGTTGAAAAAATCGCCTTTCAGTGTTCAAACGTTATGGGAAAGACGTTTAATATGGCCCATCCATTTCTAGACTCTGAGAGTGCCGAACTCCGTATGAATTTTGTCCATGATTCGATTGCAAGAAATGGAATTGCTGCTGTGTTTCGTAAGACCCCAGCTAAAATAAGACTAGAGAAGAATAAATTAATTAATGAAAAATATGTTACTCTTAGCATTCACGATTTCTTAATAAATTGTGTAAAGGGACATTGTAATATAATTGTCTGCGGAGAGACTGGTTCCGGTAAAACTGAGCTTGTAAAATATTTAGCTAGTCATACTGCCGAAAACGAAAAAATTATTACGATTGAGGATACATTGGAATTGCATTTGGATAGAATATTTCCAACTCGTGATATCGTAGCAATGAAGACTAATAATATTGCATCTTACTCTGATGTATTAGTTACCTGTATGAGACAGAATCCTAAGTGGATTTTATTATCAGAGGTTCGTAGTGCTGAAGCAGTAACAGCTGTACGTAATTCTATTTCGTCAGGGCACAATATCTTATCCACAATACATGCTGATAAAGCTGAAAGTATTCCTCATCGTATGTATAGCCTTTTGGAATCAAATATTGATGTTGATCAATTTTTAAAAACTATATATCGCTATGTTCAGATAGGTGTATTTGTAAGAGGAAGGTATGATCCGAAAGTTAAAAGGTTTGTTCGTGAAATTGCAGGCGTTACTGAGTTTTATGTAACTGATGATAACGAAGCCCAATTTAACAATATTTATAAGAAGACGGTTTCTGGTGAAGAAACATATAACGAACCTTCTAAATATTTGAAATCTTATTTGGAAGGTCAAGGAATTGATATTAATAATTTATTTGGGGAAAATAAACCAAGCCTTGCATCAGCAGGAGTTTCTTCTGAGAATTCAAATGGTGTTGCAAATACTAATACTTTTCAACCGAATTTAAACGTTAATGGTAACATATCTAACGTCGATAATAGTGTAGCTGTTGTTGCTCCAACAAGCCCTCCGCAAATTAATAATACAGTCACACAACAAAATACTGGTTTTGCTACAAATGTTAATACTGTTTAATTGGCAAGAAAGAAGGTGTTTTTATGTATATTGAGATCTTTATAGTACTCGGAATAGTAATTTTTGCTCTTTTGTATTTCTTTAAAAAAGGGGACTCAATGTATAAATTTGTAGTAGATACATCTGCTGCTGTATATGATAGATATGCACCATTTTCTTTTAAAGTCGTTCGTGAGAAAGTAAAAGAAATGGGACTTGAATATTCTGTTAAACAGTATACTTTTCAAGTAATTATTTTTGCTGGTGCTGCTTTTGGTATTTCATATCTTTATTTCTATAATATAGCAGTATCTATTGTGTATATGATTGTAGTAGTAGCTGTTATTCCGTATCTTTCTTATTTACGTTGTAAAAGAATATATAGTGAGTTTATTTTTGAACAAATTCAAGTATATACGACAAATACAATTATGGAATTCCAAACAACCCAGAATTTTGTAAAAGCTTTGGAGGGCGTTTATAATTCCGGGGTGTTGCAGTCTCCTGTTTCAAACGATGTTAAAGAAATGATTGACTTAGCATATAGAAATGGTGACATAATAGCTTCTCTTGATTATATGAACGAAAAATACGATTTTCATATGACAAAAAATATGCATCAGTTGTTTTTACAAATAACAAGGGAAGGTGCAAAGGATTCTAATGAAGTACTTGAAAACATGCTTTTAGATATAGATATGCTAGTTGAGGGAGTATATCGCGACAGAATCGATAGACAAAATTTCCATAGACAATTTATTCAATATGGTATGCTTTTGTACCTTATGGTTATGTTAGTACAGCTTTTACTTGGAATAGATACTTATTTACAACTTTTGGAAAATACTTTTGTTACGATTGCTTTACATGCCGTTGTATTGTTTAACAGTTATTTCTTACTTAGTGGCGAAAAATATTATAACGAAAATGTGGGGGCTGAATAATTATGATGATTGAAATATTTATTATTGCTGCTTTGGTTATTTTCCCGTTTCTCTATACAGGAAAAGTAAATACTAAAACTTTTTTAAATGAAGAAAATGGCTTTTTAATGTTTTTAAAAGAAAAAGATTATGATTTTTATGTCGCAGCCAAATATGGTGAATCTGTTAATGCAAATAAACTGTTTGCTACAAGAATAAGAAACGCTTTTTATGGTACATTAGTAATATTTGTTTTAATGATTGCCAATTTAAATTTTTTAAATGTATTAATGATTTTGATATTAGGCTTCTTATTATTTAAAATGCCTTATATGTCATTAAAAAGTTATTATAAAAAATATATGCATCAAATTGATTTACTTCTTCCATACTATTTAAAGAATCTTGAAATACTTTGTCAGAATTATACCGTTCCCGTTGCAATCGCAAGATCAATTGAAAGTGCACCTGATGTTTTTAAATCTGGGTTAAGACAAATGGTGGCTAAAATCGATGCTGGTGATTCTTCAATTCAGCCTTATATGGATTTTGCAACTACATATCCAGTAAGAGATTCAATGAGAATGATGCGACTTTTGTATAGACTTGGTTTAGGTGCTCAAGAAAATAAATATAAGCAATTATTGATATTTTCTAAATCAGTTTCTTCTTTGCAAAATAAAGCAAGGGAAGTTAAATATAAAAATAGGCTAGATACTATGGAAAAAAAGACGATGATAATGCTTGTTGTGACTGGTGGTGGAACAATGGCTATTTTGTTAGTGTCAATGCTTATGCTTTTTGGTATCTAATATATTGATAAACTTAAAAAAAAAGTTTATAATAATAAATGTATAAACTAGAAGGGAGTGATTTTTGATGAAAGAAGCAACTGGAGAATTAAATATGACTTTAGTTACTATCATTGCTATTGCAGCAGTATTAACTTTCGTTACTATGTTTTTACCAGGAATACTTGAAGGCATTGGTGATAAGTTTAATGATAGTACAAATCAAAATGTAGATTTAAGTGGTATACAATAAAGTTAATTCCTGAGGAGTGTGATAGTTAATGCGTGAAGCAATAGGTGGAACAATGCTATTTTGGATTGTGTTGTTCTTTATGACTATATTTATAGCGTTTTTAGCCGCTGTTATTCAATACGCTAGTGTCTATAAAATAAAAAATTCCGTAGTTAATTATCTCGAGCAGTCAGAGGGAATAACAGATAAAGATAGCTTTGAGAATGTTCTAGCTGGATTAGGGTATTCTCGTAATGGTAAGTATGTAATTTGTAGGTATCCAGCTGAAAATAGAGGTGGATATTATTATGTCAAATTGTATGCTACTTTTGCTATCATGAATGTATCTCTTGATGTTTCAATAAAGGGTGAAACTAGAATTATTGAAACGGGTACACTTATCAAATCAGATGATTGGTTTAATGATTTGAGTACCAATTGTGATGGTAGAGGAGTTAGTGAAACAGAATTAAATCGAGGGTAGGTTAGTATGAATGTATTAGTGGTTAATGGGCAGGATAACGTTCTGTCTTCTCTTAATATAGAAATAATTAAAACATTGCGTGGTACTTTTTCAGCTGATGAATTAGTTAGTACATTTACTAATTTCTTTTTTGCACATATGATTATCGATATTACGGCGTTACAGAATTGTGAGGATATAGCTACTTATCAAAAACTTTCTATAGGACTTGCTATTGATAAAATTATTTTGTTGATTCCTCCAACATCAACGGTCGCTAATAATTATTTCCTATCAAAGCTCATATCTATGGGATATTACAATTTCACTACAAATGCTGAAGGAGTAATGTATTTATTAGAAAATCCAAATACGTATAAAGATGTTGCACATCTTCACCAGATTGAGCAAAATAATGCTCCTACTGTTGTTGCAAAAAGTAGTGATAGTAATGGTACAGTTGAGACTGTTTTAAGTGGAATTAGAACATTGGGAGTGAAGAATGTTACTGATGGTGCTGGTTCTTCTACTCTTGTTTATATGATGAAAAAAGAACTTGAAAATCGTAATTTTTCTGTGTTGGCTCTTGAGGTAGGCAAACGTGATTTTGCTTTCTTTGGAGATAAGAATATGTCTTCTACTGATAAAGGTGCGCTTGCAACGGAGCTTTTGAAAGCTAAAAACTATAATTATATATTGGTTGATTTAAATGATTATGAAGATAATGTTTGCGATGAGACTATATATTTAATAGAACCTTCTATAATTAAACTAAATAAATTGATGTTACGTGATAAAGCAATATTTTCTAGACTTAAAGATAAAAAAGTTATCATCAATAGAAGCGTTTTAAAAGCTGCTGACATTAAAGAATTTGCATCGGAGGCTGGCATAAATATTTTCGCGGTTTTACCACCATTTGACGATAGAGAAAGTTCTGCAGATGTATCAGGTTTGTTGATTAAACTTGGAATGATGAGAAACTAAACATTTAAATTGTGTTGTTAGTTGACAAAATTTGGCTAGTATAGTATTATTTTATTTAGGTTTGGAGGAGTTTTTATGGAAATATTTCAGATATTAGATGATGCCTGTGGAGGTTTAGGTCCAGTTGTTGCGGTAATAAAAGGAGCTTTTAATATTATTAGAATTGCCGTTCCTATAATTCTTATAATTATGGGGTCAATAGACTTGGGAAAAGCTGTGTTAGCAAGTGATGACAAAGAGATTAAAGCTGCAACTAGCAAACTTGTTAAACGTGCAATAGCAGCAGCAGCCGTTTTCTTTGTTGTAACAATCGTAGATGTAGTAATGGGACTTGTTGCTAAAGGTGTTGAGGATACTCAAGATTGGGCACAATGTTGGAATAATTCTTAAAAGAAAGAAATCTTTCTTTTTTTGTATTTAGGAAATTTAGATAGTATTTGTTTCAAAGAATTATTTTAATACAATTTGTTTCTTTATAACTTTTCAAGAGGTGATTTTAGTGGATAAAAAAATGTATAAGTATATAGCCATTTTATTGGGGCTTATTTTTGCTATTGTTATCTTAATTCTTATTGGTAATTTGTTTACTGGTGGTGCGAAGCTTTCGTACGAAAAAATAGAAGAGAAATTAGTTAAGGCAGCTCAAAAGTATGCAAAGGATCATCCAGCAGTTCTACCGGTTAATGATGGAACGTCTGTGACTATTTCTTCAACGGTATTAGTTGGAAATGATTATATAAATGATTTATCTTCCTATGCAAAGGATTCTAATGTTAATTGTAATGGTAGTGTTGAAATATATCTTACTGAAGGTGAGCATTATGACTATGTACCAAATTTTAGTTGTGGCAATAAGTATAATACAACACATCTTTATGAACAAGTTATAAGAGACAACGATTATGGTGTAGTATCCGGTAGTGGTCTTTATGAAAGAAGAGACGGAGAATTTGTCACTGATATAGATGATCTTGGAAACGGTGATAATTATAGTACCTTTGAATATGTGTTTAGGGGCGACGAGGTCAATAATTTTGTGAAAATTGATGATAATTATTGGCGAATAGTGGCTATTAATGACAATAATGATATGCTTTTGTTATTTGTTAATCATAGTCAAAAAACTAGTGTTTGGGATGATAGATACAATGAAGAGTTTAAGAAAAGTCAAGGAATTAATATTTACGAACAAAATGGTATAAAAAGTAGAGCAATGGAAAGGGTTGAAGATTTTTATAGAGGTGATTTGACTCTTATGAACAAAGAAGCATATAGTTCTAAGACAAGGTATTTAACTGTCCCAATGAATTTATGTGTTGGAAAAAGAACTAATACTGATAGTGATATAAGCGGCAACGCAGAGTGTTCTGTAGTCTTGGAAAATCAATATGCCGGTCTACTTCCTGCTTATTATTATATGAGTGCTAGTCTTGATTCAAATTGTAATTCTATTATTTCAAAGAGTTGTGGTAACTATAATTATTTGTCACAGTTTGACGATTATTGGTGGCTTCTTACTGCTAATAGCGAGCATAGCAACGAAGTTTACGGAGTTGCAAGAAATTATGTACAATCTAATATTTGTTCTTACAAAAATAATATTAGACCTACTATAATGTTAGGATCACGTGTTCTTTACGAAGAAGGTAATGGTAGTGAAAGTAATCCGTATACAATAAAATTCTATGACTAATAAATTAAAAATAATGATAATATATTTATTATTATTTTTTTTTATGCTATAATCTGAGTAGTTAATATAGTTTGGAGTTGATAGGTATGGGTGTGCAAGGTCAAAGTTGGATTATGAACATATTAAGAGCACTTTTTGCAGGGATTGACTGGATAGTTTATTCTTTGATTAAATGGGTTTTATTTGGAATTTTCGATTTATCTAATCTTACAACTAGCTCCGAAATAATGAACGGTATATATTCGCGTATATATGTTATTTTAGGAGTTTTTATGGCATTTAAATTAGCTTTTTCTTTTTTTCAGTACATTGTAAATCCGGAATCAATGAATGGTAAGAACGAAAAGGGAGTATCAAAGCTTATTAGTCGTGCAGTAATTATGATATTAGCCTTAATATCCATTCCTAACATCTTGTTTTCCACGGATGGTGGTCAGGGACTAATCCAAAGAGCACAAAAAGCTTTTTTACCTATGCTTCCTAGAGTTCTTTTAGGAGTAAAAGGAAATACTGGCGATGCAGGTGTTAGCATCAGCAATGATGATGATATATCAAAGGCTGCTGATGTAATGTCTTCTGCTACACTTTCGGCTTTTTTTGCACCATCGCCAGATTTGGATAAAGCGTGTGGTGCTGGTACTATTGATGATACACCTTATATTAAAAATATTGGCGAGTTTATTGCAAATATAAATTTGACGTGTAAAGTTAAGGATAAATCTGTTATAGATGCTGCAAAGGTTTATAAATATAGTTATATGTACATAATTTCTACTATAGTTGGAGTTTTAATGTTAGTAATGCTTTTGGGAATTACGATAGATGTTGCTAAAAGGGTCTTTAAAATGATAATTCTTGAGATTATTGCACCAGTTCCAATTATGACACTTATCGATCCAAAATCTAGTAAGGATGGTACTTTTTCAAAGTGGATGCAATCACTTATTTCGACTTTTCTTGATATATTTATTAAATTAGGCTTACTATATATTATTCTTATGCTGGTTCAATTAATAGTGACAAAAGGGTTATTTGATAATTTCCCATCATTTTCTGATAATCCGATAAGAGGGGTTTACTTAACTGTAATACTTATTCTAGGACTTATCTTTTTTGCAAAAGAAGCACCAAAGTTTATTAAGGATTCCTTGGGAATAAAAGGTGATGGTGGATCGAGTGCAATGGGAAAATTAGCTGGAGCTTTAACAGGTGGTGCTACAGGATTGGTTTCTGGTGCTATTAGTGGAAGAGGAGCTAGTGGAGCCCTTACAGGTATGGCTACTGGTGCAAGTGCTGGTTTTAGTGCGGCCGGTACGGGAAAATCCAGTAATGCTTGGGCCACAGCCCGTGATGCTGCCGGTGCTGCTAGAACAGGAGATTCAAAGTACAAAGGCGGAATTGCAAATTCTATGACGCGTTGGGCTACCAATAGACAACAATTAAATGCTGCTAGTCAACTGGGAGTTACTGAAGACTTATTAAAAGAAGCAAAGAATAAAATGATGAATGATGCCAATAATGCAGATGAATTAGAGCATGAATATAATGAGTTGTTACAAACATTGTCTGAACCAGTAGAACCGGAAGAACCAGTAATTCCAGTAGGCGCTGCCCAAGACGTTATAGATCAATTAACTGAAGAATACAATAATAAGAAACAAGAATATGACGATAAGATGAGAGAGTATAGTGATAAAATTCGTGATGCACGTGAAAAAGCAATGAAAGCTAAAGCAGATGCTACTAAGAGTCAGAAAAATTATGAAGATATGTCATCTGTTGCAAAACAATTCAATGTTAAGAAAGATAAAGCTTCTGAAATGCAACAGAAAAGACGTGAAAACGGTTATGCTGCAAAGGCAAGACGGGCTGTACAAAATGCTGTTGGCAATGCAACGGGATCTGTTCGTGATGCTGCAGATACACTTGGTACAAGAATAATACATGGTGGCGACAGTGAAACAGCAAGAGAAATAATAGCAAATCGACAAGCTTTGCATGATGCTAGACAACAAAGAAGAGAACTAGAACAAATACAACGTGGAGAAAGATTCGATCCATATGCTAGAACTAGTGATGAATTAAATGAAGATTTTGAAAATAGAGATTTAGCAGTTGAACAAAGAAGAAGAGGAATGGCTAATAGAACAAATCCTGATGCAAGACAGAGTAGAGAAGACGCAGAAAGAACGGATGAAAGATTTAATCCTGGAGATAGAAGATAGGAGGGATGGCTAGTGAATCGTTATTTAATCCCGGCGAATGCCAATAGGGGTAAACTTATTTTAGGTTATTTTAGACCTGTTGACTTAGTAATCTTCATAGTTGGACTTTCAATAACTTTGTTTTTGTTACTGATATTTCAAGATTATATGGATGATGTTAAAGTGGCAATATTACTTTTGATGCCAGTTTTGATTTCGCTTCTATTAGTTTGTCCTATACCATATCAGCATAATATATTGGTACTTTTAGGAGCTATATATAATTTTTACTTTGTTAACAGACAAAGATATGTATGGAAAGGTTGGTGCAATAAATATGTCGACGAACAAATCAAAAAGTAAATATACTGAAGATTGGATTCCAGTTCAATCAATTGCTAATGGAATGATTGTTTTAAATTCCAAAGAAAAAGTGACTGGTGTTAAAATATCACCGAGAAATATTTTTATACTTGATTATGATTCACAACAATCTGTATTAAATAACTTGAAGAACATGTATAATCAAATGGATTTTGAGTTTTGGTTAGTGGTAGCTGATAGACCAGTAGATATATCTGTCTATATGTCGCAATTACAACTTTTATATAACCAAGAGACATCTCCTGCTATTAGAAAATTAATAGCTGAGGACATAAATAAAGGAAATTCCTTTATTAATAACAATGTCGTTGATACTGAGTATTATATATTATTCAAAGAAAAAGATTTAGATAAAATTCAGAAAAGAATCCGTATGCTTATAAATTCTCTTGCATCTTGTGGTCTTTCAGCAAATCAAACGTCTAATGATGATTTGCGAGTAATTTTGGATAATTTCTTGAATGGTGGAAAGACAACGGAATTCGGAACGGTGGTGACTAACGTATGAGTACAATTAATTTCAAATCGCAGATTGCACCTAAAGGATTGCAATTTTATCCTAGCGAATTTTTTATAAGTGACAAGTATGCAACTATTTTAACAGTGGTCTCTTTCCCTAAATTTATTTCACAGGGGTATCTAGCGAATTTAACTAGTATGTCTGGTATAAAGATAGTTATTAAGCATATCCCTCTTCCTTTTTCAATTGTTTCTAAAATGCTTAATAAGCAGATAGCGGAGTTAAAAGTTAAGTATCAAGAAGAACGTGATAGAACCATGCAAGAAAAAATTCGTATGGACTACGAATCACTTGAATCTTTTGTCACGATGCTTGCAGGTAGTCAAGCTAAAATCTTTGATTTCCAAATGCATATTATGATTATTGCCGATTCAAAAGAGGAATTAGAGTTAAAAAAGACGAATATAAAAAGTTATTTGGATGCAATGGAAATGCGTGCAGTTTCTTTGAGATTTGAGCAAGAAAAAGCCTTAAAATCAATAATACCAATATTTCCAAAACAAGATATAGAAGATAGAGTGGGAACACCTATTCCTTCTGTTACTATCGCGGCAATGTACCCATTTATTTTTGATAGTATAAAAGATCCTGGATATTCAGCTCTTCTTGGTGTTGACTTTTCAGGTGGTGTTATATTATTTAACCAGTTCTTATATAAGATAAAAAAGGAAAATAATAGAAATAATGCCAATCTTATCCTTCTAGGTACATCTGGAAGTGGTAAGTCAACGGCGGCTAAACTTCTACTTAGAAATCACATAAGAAATGGTTGTCAAATAGTTGCAATCGACCCAGAAAACGAACTTCAAGAGATGACCGAAACTTTTGGTGGGGACACAATTGACCTTGGTAAAGGTGGAGAGTATGGTATGATTAATCCCCTTCAAATTGTAATAGACGCTGATGAGGAAGAAATAAAACAAGGGCTTGGTTATACAGTTTTAACACGTACGTTACAATTTTTGAAAGCTTTTATGAAATATTATGATCCTTCTATTGAAGAAGATGTATTAACACTTTTTAGTGAGGTTGTACAAGATACTTATAAACGTTTTGGCATAGATTTTGATACTAATTTTTACGATTACACTGCACAAGACTATCCAACTTTCTCGGATGTTTATGAAACAATAATAGCAATCCTTCGTTCAATGACTGATCATACCCATGAACGCGATATAATGGAACGATTAGAATTAAAAATAAGACCACTTACAAGAGATTTAAAATATTATTTTGATGGTCATACTACTATAACGCATGATAGTGACTTTATTACATTTAATATAAAGGAACTTATGAATGCTGAAGAAAATGTTAAAAATGCTTTATTCTTTAACATTTTGAAATATGCTTGGGGCTTATGTCTTGATAAAGAGGTCGATACCATTTTGATGGTAGATGAAGCCCATGTTCTACTTGGTGATAACAATACGCTTGGTGCTGATTTCTTAGCTCAGGTGCAAAGACGTGCAAGAAAATATAATACAGGTACTATAATAATTACGCAACAACCAAGTGATTTTTCTTCTGAAGCAGTAATTACTCAAGGTAAAGCTATTTTTGATAATGCTTCTTATTACATTGTAATGGGACTTA
>CANQHY010000020.1 GCA_947623975.1 uncultured Bacilli bacterium | reverse complement strand
AAGATAGTTGTGATTGCTATACTTGTAAAAATTACACTAAAGCTTACATAAGACATTTAATAACTAGTGATGAAGCTTTAGGAGGAAGACTCTTATCGATTCATAATACACGATTTTTAATTAAGATTATGGAAGAGGCAAGAGAGGCTATTAAAAATGATTCTTATTTAGAATACAAAAAAGATTTTTTAAGTAAATATAAATAATTATATAAGGAGAAATAAATTATGACAGATAATTATGTAGTAAATTTTGAGGTTAGCCCAGATGGGGATATAAGGAATGCTTTTCGTACAATGAAAACTTTAACGAGTGTAGGAATGGCTAATGAAACGGCAGTAATAACCTTTGACGGTTTTAGAATTCCAGCAGGATATTTAGATACAGAAGAGGATCTTTTGAGCATATATAAAGCATTTAAAGGTAAAGATAGAGGAATGATCATGAATTATGCTATTGGTCATGCAAAGCAGATTGGAAGCTGTCTTAAAGATTTTTTATGTTCTTGCTCAGATAATTTAAAAAGGAATAATGATGGCTCTATAGAAGAACCAGGCTTTACTGATAAAGAAATCGAAAGTATTGTTGCTTTGATTAGTAAGGGAAAACATAAATAAAAAAATAACTATTTAGTTATTTTTTTTAGTATTTATTCCTACAATACTTCCTACAATCGATAAGATAAATAGGATTAAGTAATAGAGGATTTTCCAAATTGAAATGTTATCACGAAAGATAAATTGAGATAGGAGAAAGAAAAATAAAACTAAAATTAAGCCAACTTTGATACCTTCAAGGTAGCCTTTGTTTTGACAACCAGTACCAATATATAAGCCTGATATAAAAAATGATATTATCATTCCTATTACTAGTAGTATGTTTTTAAAAGTATTATTTATAATATCAAAGTAAGAAAGGCTACTAGTTATTAAAAGTACAATTAATATTATTCCAATAGCAAATAAACAAGCTTTTAAATATTTCATAACATCACCCTAATAAAATATATGGTTTGAATAAAAAATAATACCAATAAACATAATAAATATAGGTGATAATATTGGATTATTTAATTGTACTTTTTCGAACTTTTTTCTTTTATATATTAATAACACTAATTTATCGTTTTATGGGTAAAAGAGAAGTAGGACAATTGGGTATAATTGACTTGATTGTATCTATATTAATTGCAGAACTTGCGGCTATTTCAATAGATAATAGGGAAGAAAGTATATTCCTTTCACTTTTACCGATTTTACTTTTAGTAGTAATTCAAATAACGTTATCAAAAATATCAATAAAGTCTCCTAATTTTAGAAATATTATCGATGGCGTTCCTTCAGTAATTATTAGCAATGGGAAAATAAATTTTAAAGAAATGGTAAGGCAACGTTATAATTTGGATGATTTACTTACTCAACTTCGGGCTAAAAAGATAAAAACAATAGAGGATGTCGATTTCGCGATACTAGAAAATAACGGCAATTTATCAGTTTTTTCTAAATATGATCCACGACGTGGCGATTATCCACTTGCCTTAATATTGGATGGTAAAGTAGACTATGATACATTGAAAAAAATCAATAAAGATTCTAAGTGGTTAGAAGAAAAACTAAAAGAAAAGAAAATATCTTTGAGTGATGTTTTTTATGCTTTTCATTCGAAGGGTGCTCTTTATATAATAAAAAAATAAGCCTTTATAAAGCTTATTTATATAATTCTTTTTTTAATTCTTCGATATTATACTGCATTAATTTAAAATAATCATCGTTGTTATCACGTTCACTAGTAGTAATATTATCGAGCCTTTTTAATTTTAATTCGGATAACGTTGAATTATTGGCAAGAAGCGATTTAACTGTATCATTTTGTTCGACATTTTCTAAATTATAAATGTATTTAATTGAACCTTCTTTTGCCATATCCGTAATCATCTTAATAGATTTATCAAGTGATGTATTGTCATCATCTAAAGAAATTACATTAAATCCATATTTTTTCAAATAATTTAATGTCTTGGTTGCTGTTACAATCGTAGTATAATTAGCATTTTCTACTGTCAATTTTATCTCAGCATCTAATTCCGATAACTTAAGCTTCAAATCTTCATAATGTTCATTTATTTCTTTTATTAAATAATTATTGTCAATATATTGCGTAAGACCATTTTTAACATTCTGAGCTACCATAAGTAGATTAGAAGGATTTAACCAAAGTTCTTCAATATAGTCAGGACTCATTCCTAAACTTCCATCTATTATTAGTAATTTTTTATTTTTGTTTAACAATCTAACAGCTATATCTTTATCGTTTCCGTAACTTGCGTATACAAATAAGTCTTCTTTGCTATAGTTTTCAATCATTTTATCATTAATTTCATAATTAGTTATGTCAGTTTCATCAGGGTATATTGATTTTACTAATGAATGTTCACCATATAAAGTTTTTACAATAAATTCAAGAGGATAATTAGAGGTTATAATACTTATATCTTCCATATTATCTATTTTGAATATATCACAGCCTGTAAATAGTAAAAGGGTTAAAATAGTAAGCGTAAATAATTTAAATTTCTTCATTTTTCTTCTCCTTTAATGGTACAGGGTCATATCCACAATTTTTATTAAATGGATTACACCTTAATATTCTTTTAATCGAAAGATAAGTGCCTTTTATACATCCATGTTCTTCTATCGCTACAATAGCATAATTAGAACATGTCGGTTGAAATTTGCACATTTGGTGAGATTTTAAAGGAATTTTTTGATATGACCTTATAAGTGATATAAGAATCCTCTTCATATTATCGCCGAACTTTCACTATTATTTTACTATTAAAAAAAGATTTAATCAATTGTATATTTTGTTTAGCGATATTTATTTTTGATGATATAATAGTTATGGTGATTTTTTTATGAATAAATTATTTGAATTATTGAATATAAAACCTAAAAATTTAAAATATTATACAACAGCTTTTCAACATTCTTCTTATGTAAATGAAAATCATTTGAAAAATGATTATGAGCGATTAGAATTTTTAGGAGATGCTGTCTTAGAGTTAGTTGTAAGTGATTATTTATATAGGAATATGTATAAAGAAGAAGGGGATATGACGAAAATTAGAGCTAGTTATGTCTGTGAAAATGCTTTATATGAATATGCTAAAGATTTAAATTTGAGCGACTATATTAAGGTCGGTCACGGTGAAGAAATAGACGGTGGAAGGTTTAAAAAAGTAATACTTGCCGATATTTTTGAATCATTGATGGGTGCAATTTATTTGGATTTAGGTTTTTACGCTGTCAAAGATGTAATATTGAATATCATAGTGCCTTATATTGAAGACCCTAAGATTACGTTCTTTAGTGATTACAAATCAGCCCTTCAAGAATTTGTTCAAACAGACCAGAAAAGTCTTTCTTATGAGTTAGTAGGTGAAGAAGGACCTGCACATAATAAAACCTTTTCGGTTGTAGTTAAAGTTGATGATATAATCTATGGTAAAGGTAGTGCACCGAGCAAGAAAGAAGCAGAACAAGAAGCTGCTAAAGATGCATTAGCAAAACTAGCTTCATAAGATAGTTTGTAAATTTTTGAAAAAATACAAAATGATAATAATTAGTTTATTGGACTTATTATATTTAAATATAAAAATAAGTCTTTTATTTTAAGAAATTTGATTAAGTGCTTTTCTTTTTTATAAAGATATTTTTAAGTATCCGTTGAATCAATCTAAAGTGCACAATTAAGTGCAATTGAGTCAAAATAGTTTATTTTTAAAAGAAAATGCACAAATTTTAAATTGAGAATTAACGAAAATCATAAAAAAAATATATAAAATTATAAAATATAACATGACAAAAACATATAGGAACAATATTTTTAAATGTAAGTGCACAATTCCTATATCCTAAATAATGTTTAATTATTGTACTAAAAAAATAAAAATAGTCAATTAATTTATTTATAATTCCTCATTGACAATAGGAACCCAGCGATAATTCTAATAAAAATTGTAATATCTTAAAAATAAGATATTACAACAAGTATGGCGAATTATCACTGCCTATTGTAAATGATTTGCTTATAAATAAATTCTAAAATTAACTGCACAACAATCGTGCACTTCTTTTTTTTAAATTACAATTTTTTCTAACTTATCTATTGTGATATCTGGCAACTTGTTTTTTTTCAATTAGTTTGGTATAATCATGAAGTATTTTCTTAAAAACATTTTAGAAAGGAGATAATTTTTTTGAGTAAAATAAAAATTTTTAGTTTAGGTGGACTAAACGAAACAGGTAAAAATATGTACATAGTCGATGTCGACGATAATATTTTTGTTTTTGATGCCGGACTTAAATATGCAACTGATAAAATGTTGGGTGTAGACTATATTTTACCTGATTATAAATATATAAAAGAAAATAAGAGTAAGGTTAAAGGAATCTTTTTAACGCACGGTCATGATAGTAATATGGGAGCTATGGCAGATATATTGTATGATTTACCCGATTTACCTGTCTATGCAACTAAATTTACTATGGAAATTTTGAAAGAAGATTTGCAAGAAAGTGGAGTGGTTGCCACAAATCTTAAAGAAATAAGACCACATTCTAAGCTTACTTTTGGTAATTTGGTTGTGTTTCCAATAAGTGTAACACATTCAATACCAGATGCTGTATGTTATGTTTTATATACAGAAGATGGAGCAATTGTCTATACAGGTGACTTTGTTTTTGATTCTACGATGATGGGGAATTACAAAACCGATATTGGTAAACTTGCTTATGTTGGAAAACAAGGCGTTTTGTGCTTAATGTCTGAATCGATCTATGCTGAAAAAGAAGGACATACTAGTCCTAATAATAGAGTTAGTAGTTTTATAAGAGATGTTCTTCATAAAAATGAAAATAGGATTATTGCCACCATTATGACTGCACATATTTACCGTGTTCAAGAAATTTTAGATGAGGTTTCTAAAACTAAGAGAAAAGTTGTAATAATGGGAAGAAATCTTCAAAATATAATAAACAAATCGATAGAGATGGGCTACATTAACTTTGATAAGAGCAAGATTGGTGATCTTAGCAATACTAATGACAAAGACGTAGTAATACTTATTTCCGATGAAAAAGAAAAACCTTTTATGAATTTGGAGCGCATATTAAAAGGATTCGATAAATACATAAAATTAAGAGATACTGATACAATCTTTATAACTGAACCACCCTATGAAGGAATAGAGCGTAGAACAGCTTTAGTGATGGATGAAATTGCTAAAAAAGATGTAAATGCTGTATCACTCGATGCTAAAAAGCATCTATTACATCACGCGTCTAGAGAAGATTTAATGCTTATGATAAATTTAATGAATCCTAAATACTACTTTCCAGTTAAAGGGGAATATCGTCATCAAGTAATGAATGCCGAAATAGCAGAACGTCTAGGAATACCAAAAGAAAATATAATTTTAAAACAAAATGGTGATGTTGCAACGTTTGTTGATGGAGTGTTAACTGAAGAGATTTCACATATTCCAGTCGATGAAATATTAATTGATGGAAAAAGTCAAGGTGACATTGGAGATTTAGTTTTAAAGGATCGCGAAATGTTAGGTGAAAATGGTATCGTAATCGTAAGTTGTACTTTGAATAAACAGACAAAAGAAATACTTGCAGGTCCAGAAATATTAACCAGAGGCTTTGTTTATGTCAAAGAAAGCGGCGATCTTATCAAAGAGACCCAAGATATTTGCCTTGATGTAATAAAGGATAATATTGAAACAGATAATAAAAAAGTTGATTATGCTAAGATAAAAAATGATATTCGAGAAAACTTGGGAAAATACTTTTATAAAGAAACAGAATGTAAACCTATGGTTATAACTGTTATACAAGAGGTCTAAACCTCTTTTTTTTGGCATTTATTTTGGTAGTGAAGTATTATATTGAAACTTTTTAAAAGTTATGATATTATTAACTAGCTTCACAAATATTTGAAGTAAAAAATAAAGATATGGGGAGTTAACTTATGGATACAAGAGCAAGCGTTGATAATTATTTAGATGAGTTATCTTATCGAAGAATAAACATCAGTAATGGAATCGTCTCTTTAGGAAGGTTAGGAAGTCTATTACATCCTTTCCAACTACTATATTACAAACATGAAATGAGAACGCTAGATCGTCTTGAAAAGGAAATATCTAACTTTACTGTTGGTCGAGATGATGATAAGATAACGGAATATATGGAAAAAAATCCAATACTTGCCAAAAAACTGTAAAAAATGTAATACATTTACGAATATTTAGGAAAAAGTGCTTTTTTTGTTGTAAAAAGGCGAATGGTGTGCTATAATCTTGTTTAGCAGATGACGGAAGGAGGGAGAAAAATGACGCAAATTCAAGTAGCAGTTAAAAACGGAAATTTAGATATGGCTTTTAGGAAGCTTAAACAAAAAATGGCAAGAGAATCTGTCCCTTCTGAATGTAAAAAAAGAGAATTCGCAGTAAAACCAGGAGATAAAAGAAGAGAAGCAAAAAAAGCTGGAATCAAAAATGCTCAAAAAAGAAATAGAGCTAATAAAGACTAAATACTAGTCTTTTTATTTTGTATTTGTTATAATGTAAAGTGTAAATGGAGATGATATTGTGAGTTTAATAGACGATTTAGGAAAAGAGATAACTGTTGCAATGAAAGAGAAGGATACCCTTAAATTAAGTGTATTAAGAATGGTCAAGGGTGCAATTCAACTTGAAATTATAAATAATAAAAAAGAGGCAAGTGATGAATTGTTTCTCGATGTTGTAGGAAAACAAATAAAGCAAAGAAATGAATCTATCGCCGAATTTGAAAAAGCTAATAGACTTGATTTAGCTCAAAAGACAAAAGACGAGCTAGAAATATTAAAAAGTTGGCTTCCTTCACAGTTATCGGGCGAAGAGATAAGAAAAATATTAGACGATATTTTCCTTAAAGTTAAACCTACTAGTAGTAAAGATATGGGACTAATAATGAAAGAGGTAACACCGTTATTGAAAGGAAGGGCTGACATGAAAGAGGTTAGCGATATAATAAAAGATAGACTATCTAACTTATAAAGAGAACAAAAATGTTCTTTTTTTTTCACTTATAAAATACCCTTTAATAGGTGATACTTGTGATTAACAATCTTATCAATTATGTTAAAAATGAAGAGTTTGTAATTAATCTTTGGAAAAATAAAATAAATATAGTTAACTTTAAAGAAATAGTTATTTTAGAAGAAGATAAAATAGTAATTACATCACCTGATGGTAAAGTTACAGTAAGAGGAGATAATCTTTCAATAAATAAACTTCTCGATAAAGAACTTTTAATTACGGGAACTTTTAATTCGATAGAATTGGGTGATTAATTATGTTTGATAGTTACTATAGATTAAAAATTACTGGAAAAGATGTTAAGCGTTTTGTTAAAACCTTATATAAAATGGGAATATATTTTGAAGAGATAGAATTTGTTAGTGATTACTGTTATGTTAAAACGGATATTGCCAACTACAAAAAAATAATGACAGTAAAAACTAGTTACAATGTTCAAGTAGTAGGTCTATATGGATTAAAAAAAATAGAAGCTTTTATAAAGAAAAACTCATATTTTTTCTTTTTTTCCTTTCTAGGTGTTTTGCTCTTATATTTTTTATCTAATATAATATTTAAAGTTGAAATTATTCACGATGATAAAAATATTAGAGAAATACTAACTAAAGAATTAGAAAAATTTAATATTGAAAAGTACAAGTTTGTTAAGAGTTATGACTATATTCAAAAGGTAAAAGAGGAAATATTAAATAATAATAAAGATACCATTGAATGGTTAGAATTAGAACGAGTTGGAACAACTTATAAAGTAAGAGTTGATAAAAGAATTATAAATAATATAAAAGAAGAAGAAAAAATAAGACATGTTGTAGCTAAAAAATCAGGAATTATAACTAAGATTGTGGCCGAGAAGGGGGAAATATTAAAAAAAGTTACAGATTATGTAAAAGCCGGAGATATTATAATAAGCGGTGATATTTATAGAAATGGTGAGGTTATAGATCATGTTTCGGCAGATGGTGATGTTTTTGCTGAAGTATGGTACAAAGTTAGTATTGATATGCCAATTAGTTATCATGAAGAAACGTTAACTGGTAAAAATAAAAATGTTTTAAATATAAAGTTTTTATCGTCATCTTGGAATATATTTGATTTTAATAAATACGAAAACAAAAAAATAAAGGAGAATGTTCTTTTTAGTGATTTATTTGGCCTATTTAAGATAAGTTATAATAAAGAATATGAGTTAAATGTTAAAGATGAGGTTAATAATATAATTAGTGAAGAGTTTGCCGCTAGTATTGCTCGACAAAAAATAGAAAAGAACTTAAAAGATGGAGAATATATAATATCACAAAAAAAATTGAAAACTGTTATAAATAATAGTACAATAGTAACAGAGATGTTTTTTAAAGTATATGAAAATATTTCTACTTATAAGTATTATTCTATTGAAGAAGGATAGTGATTATATGATAGATTCTCTTTATGGTAATTTAAAAGACGTTTTAGAAATGACTTGGCCAACACTTTTTATATCGATGATACTACTAGTTTCTGTTAGAATATGTTATTTAATGAAACATAAAGTAGAATTTATCTTTTATAAAGAAATAATGCTTTTGTTTTTTGCTCTTTATATTTTGTGCTTGTTCCAAGTTGTTACATCACAGGATATAAATACTTTGGGTAGCAATAATTTCGTCCCTTTTGTCGAAATATTTAGGTATAAACCTTTTGGAAGATTGTTTGTTAAAAATATAGTGGGAAATGTTGTTATGTTTATGCCTTACGGTTTCTTTGTAGGAAAATATGCTTCAGACAAGAATGATTATTTGGCTTTCTTCTTGATTTTTTTAGCATCATTATCGATAGAATGTACACAATTAGCAATAGGTAGAGTATTTGATGTTGACGATATCTTGTTAAACGTTATTGGAGGTTCTATTGGTTATCTTATTTATTTATTGACTGATAAAATATTTAATATTCTTCCTAAAGTATTCAAAGAAGAATGGTTTTTAAACATAGTAGCAGCTTGCATCCTTATTTTTGTTATTGTGGAATTTATAATGATATTAGTGTAGTGAGGTATTTATGGAAATAGAAGTATTTAATGAAACAAATGAAAAATTAGCTAAAGAACTTAAAGAATTAAAAGAATTTTTGATAAGTGTTGCTAAAGATGAAAAATTAGATAATATTATTTATAATGTTATTATTGTCGATAACGAAAAAATTAGGGAAATTAATAGAGAGTATCGTGGTAAGGATATGGCAACAGATGTCATAAGCTTTGCTTTAGAAGATGATAAGACGTTCAATAGATGTGACATTCGTATTTTAGGAGATATTTATATATCAATAGATAAGGCTAGAAGCCAAGCTTTAGAATATGGGCATTCTTTTAAAAGAGAATTATATTTTTTAGCTGTTCATGGTTTTTTACATTTATTGGGTTATGACCATATGACTAAAGAAGATGAAGAGGTTATGTTTAAAAAACAAGAGGAGGTATTATCTCGTTATGGTATCGAAAGGTAAAAAAATTAAAAAGAAAAGTAAAAATAAAAATATTGTAAAGAGTTTTAGTTATGCCTTTGAGGGAGGCATTTTCGCCCTTAAAAATGTTAGAAATTTAAAAATTCACCTTTTATTTACTTTGCTCGTAATAATAGGTGGTATTATTTTTAAAATCAGTAGTATTGAGTGGCTTATTTGTCTTCTTTTCATTGCTCTTGTAATATCGTTAGAACTTGTAAATACAGCGATAGAGGAGACTGTAAATCTTGCCATGCCTAATATTCATCCAGTAGCAAAAGTTGCTAAAGATGTTTCAGCTTCAGCAGTTATGGTTTCATCTTTTATTGCATTTATTGCAGGATTTATTATCTTTTTGCCAAAAATTATAGAATTATTTTAGGAGGAGTTATGAAAGAAAAATTAGTTAAATTATTAGAAAATAGTTATTCACCTTATTCAGGTTTTCGAGTAAGCAGTATTGTCGTTATGAATGATGATCGTGAGTTCTGCGGTGTAAATGTTGAAAATGCAGCTTATGGTTCTTCTATTTGTGCAGAAAGGAGTGCTATTCTTGCTGCTGTTAGCAACGGCTATAAAAAAAATGACTTTAAGGAACTTTATGTAATGTGTGACAACGAAAAAATAGGAATGCCTTGTTTTGCTTGTAGACAAGTAATATCGGAGCTATTTGATGAAGATGCTAAAGTTATTTGTATGAACCCTGAAGGGAAATCTCTTGTTTTAAAAGTAAAAGATCTTTGCCCATTTCCTTTTAATAGTGAGGATTTAAAATGAAAAGCGGTTTTGTAAGTATTGTAGGGAGACCTAATGTTGGTAAAAGCACATTATTAAACTCTATACTAGAAAGAAAAATTGCCATTACCTCGAATGTCAGTGGGACAACCCGTAATATAATCGAGGGAATATATAACGATTCTGATTCTCAAATAATATTTATCGATACACCTGGTATTCATAAACCAGTTAATAAACTTGGAACTTACATGAATAAAAAGGCCTATACTATGATCGAAGATGTCGATGTTATTTTATTCTTAGTAGATGCCTTAAAACCTTTTGGAAAAGGCGATACTTTTATCTTAGAAAAAATTAAAAATTTAAATAAACCAGTTATGCTAATATTAAATAAAATAGACTTACTTAAAAAAGATGAACTTTTAGCTCTTATTAATAAATACAAGGATTTGTATGAGTTTAGTGAAATTATCCCGCTATCGGCACTAAAAGGAGATAATATCGAAGACTTAATTGAGACTATTAAAAAATATTTAAATGATGGTATTAAATATTATAATGATGATGAGGTAACTAATGTCAGCAGAAATTTTTTAATTAGCGAGATAGTAAGGGAAAAATTATTAAGATTGACAAAAGATGAGGTTCCTCATGCAATTACTTGTGTTGTCGAATCTTTCGAAGAAAAAGAAGGAAAAGTAGAAATAGGAGTTTTAATTATAGTAGATCGTGATAATCTTAAAAAAATAATTATTGGTAAAAACGGGAGTATGTTAAAAAAAGTTGGAACTTATGCCCGTGGTGACATTGAAGCTTTACTAGGCAAAAAGGTCTATCTTACAACCTATGTAAAAACAATTGACAATTGGCGTGAAAAAGAAAAATATTTAAGAGAATTAGGCTTAGATGAATTAAATTCCTAAAAAAGTACCATTATAATAATGGTGATAATAATGGAAGATTTACTTTGGGAAATGTTTAAAAGAACGGGAGATATAAAATATTACTTGTTTATTAAAAGACTAGGAAGTGATGCTCTTGAAGATAGTAAAAACAAAGGGAATAGTAATAGGGGAACAAGTATACAGTGAATCTAGTAAGATTCTTAAGGTTTTTAGTCGTGATTTGGGAATAATTAGCATATTGTCAAAAGGGTGTCGTAAGACTAAAAGTCCCTTTCATGCTGCAAGTAATAAACTAATTTATGCAAGTTTTGATATTTCTTATAAAGAAGATGCTATTTCAACGTTAATAGCAGTCGATATAATGAAAATTTTTAAAAATATTGTTATGGATTATCGTGATTTAGAAAAAAAAATGTATGCTTTTTTGTTAGTCGATTTGACGAGTCAGGTAGTAAAAGATAAAAATATTATAGAAGATGAAAGAAAAAGTATTTATGATATATTCTTATCTTGTTTAAATAAAATAGATGAAGGCTTTAATGCCAATATAATTTTTAATATTGCAAGACTTAAATATTTGGAGTATTTAGGTGTAAGACCAAGTATAGATGCTTGTAGTAGTTGTGGGGATACCTCTTCCATCATAACTTTGGCAGCATCATCTTTTGGCTATATTTGTAAAAATTGTTATACTAATGAGAAAATTGTCCAAATGGAAACTGTTAAAATGATAAGAATGCTTTATTATGTAATAATAGATAAAATTAAAAAACTAGAAATAAAAGATGAAATTGCAAAAGAAATAGAAGAATTTTTAGATGAGTATTATGATCTTCACACCGGAATTTATTTAAAAACTAAGGATAAATATAAAACAGTTTTAAAAATTAATGGCGTACTAACTAATAATTAATTTAAAAGAGCATCAAGAGATGCCCTTTATTGTTTGTTCTAATAAATCTTTAGCAATTTTTAATGTTTTATTATCAATATCAAAAGAAGGGTTAAATTCAACTAAATCTAAGGATTTAAATTGTTTCCTGTAAGATAATAAAACTGCTATTATTTTTTTTGCTTCTTCAAAATTTATACCATTCTCTACAGGAGTTGATACTCCTTTAACAAATTTTTTGTCAATTACATCAATATCAAAGCTTATATGCATTCCGATTGTATCTTTGGTAGCAATTTTTATTGCTTTTTTCATTATTTCTTCAATGCCCTCTTTTTTAATATCTTCCATTGTAAATAGTTTAATACCAGCCCTTTTTAAATTGATGTATTCCTCCTCTTCAATGTCACGAGCTCCAATTAGGACAGCATTTTGGGTATTGTAATAATCGCCATCGTAAAAATTAGTTAATTCCTTGCCATTATTGAAGGTTACGGTAGCATAGGGCATACCATGAATATTTCCTGATACAGTTGTATCAAAGGTATTGAAATCAGCATGTGCATCAATCCAAATTATGCCAATGTTTCCATTTTTCTTTTTAGAAGCGAGGGCAGATGCTATTGCAACACTGTGATCACCACCTACAGTAATAACAAAATCATCGATACCTAGTATTGTTTTGTATAATTTTTCATTAAATTGATTTAAAGCTTTAAGATTTTTCTTTTTATTATCTTTAGATCGCTCTTTTTCTTTGGTAAGACATTCTACATCATATATGGTGCAATTTTTTTCAAAGGGTTTTAATTTTGTAGGACCACTACTACTACCATCAATATCTAGGCCTAAATCAGAATAGGCATTAACAACACTTACCTTCATAATATCACCACTTTAATATTATTCCGAAATAAAATGATTTTCAATATTTTGTATATATTTTTTATTTTATATTGTATACTTGTAATAGAGGGATATATGAAAAAATTAAATGAACTGTATCATTGTCAATATGATACTTTAATAAAAGGTATAAAAATTAATTCTAAAGAAATAGAGCAAGGTGACCTTTTTGTTTGTACAAAAGGGGTTACCTGCGATAGACACGATTTTGTCGATGAAGCTTTGAAAAATGGGGCTGTAGCGATTGTAGCTAGTAGAAAAATAGAAGCTAGAGTGCCTGTTATTATGGTCGAAGATACAAATATAGAACTACCAAAACTTATGGCTCGTTTTTATGACTACCCTGAAAAGGAGCTTTCTTTAATTGCTGTAACAGGTACAAATGGTAAAACTACTGTCGCTGAGGTAATTCAAAATTTGATAGGGGACGATTGTGCTTATATTGGTACAAATGGCTTAAAATGTAAAAAATTTCAAGAGGCTATTAGAAATACTACTCCTGATGTTGACAGGATGTATCCATATTTAGAAAGGTTTAAAAAAGCAGGATGCCATTATGTAAGTATAGAAGCATCGTCTGAGTCGTTTTATCGCCATCGCCTCGATAATTTTCAATTTGCAGTAACAATACTTACTAACATAACGGAAGATCATTTGAATATCCATAAAACTATCGAAAACTACGTCGAATGCAAGTGTCAGTTGTTTAGTAAAACAGCACCTGGCGGCACAGCGGTACTAAATTATGACTCAAAATATTTCAAAAAGGTTTTGTCATACTGCAAAGAAAAAGTGTTAACTTATGGTTATAGGGATGGTGCTGATCTACAAATTAAGCAAGTCGTTACAAAAGATAGCAGCACAGATATAACATTTATTTTTAATAAGAAAAAGTATGCTGTTACCTCACCTTTAGTAGGAAGCTTTAATGTAGAGAATTTAATGGCTAGTTTTCTTGCTTTAGTAGCTTTAGGTTATGAAATGGAAGAGATAATAGGTCGTATTACTAATATAAAAAAGATAGAGGGCAGAATGGAATTTTTAGATTTTGGACAATCGTATAAAATAGTTTTAGATTATGCCCATACGTCTGATGCCCTAAATAAAATATTAACTTTTCTAAAAAGCATCGCTAAGAAAAAAATTATTACAGTGACTGGTTCTGCTGGTGGACGTGAAAAAGAGAAGAGAAAAGATATGGGAAAGGTCGTTTTAGAAAACAGTGATTTAGTGGTATTTACGATGGACGATCCAAGAGATGAAGATGTCGATGTTATTATTGATGAAATGATAGCTGATTCTCCTTGTAAAAATTACATTAGAATAAAAGACCGCATAAAAGCTATTAGATATGCATTAGATAATGCTAGTGCTAACGATATTATTTTAATTGCAGGAAAAGGAAGAGATAACTATATGGCGGTGGGGCATGATTATCTGCCATATTCAGATTATGAGGAAATAAGAAAATATTTTGATAATAAAAAATAAGTAAATTTCTTTTTATAATTCTTTTTGTGTTTAACTATGTCAATCAACCGAAATTTTATAAAAGATATTACAAATATAAATTGCAAAATAAAAATTGAATTATTATAATTAACGTATAGACAATAGCTCGTAGGTATTATTATCGTAAGGTTAATTGTGGGAGTATTGAAAAAAATAAAAATATGGAAAGAAGGATAAAAAGATGAATTGTAAGAATTGTGGAGCTCCACTTGGGGCTGGTGATAATTTTTGTCAAAGTTGTGGCACACCAGTCAATCAGACTAATACTAATAATATGAATAATAATGGAAACGTGCCAAATAATCAAAATAACAGTGTTAACAATGGAAATAATATGGTAAATGGTCAAAATCAAAATATGTGGATTCCAAATAATCCAAATAATAATGGTTATAATAATGGAATGAACCAAGTCCCTTATCAGAACAATATGGCACCTAAAAAGAATAATTTTGCTGTTATTATAGTCATTTTACTAATAGTTGCTGTTGTTGTATTAGCTGTAATTTTTGTTCCTAAGTTTTTAGATGGAAAAGATAATAATAATGGAAATAACGACACTAATATAAATGACAATGATAATAATAATGGTAATCAAAATGCTGAAGGAGATAATTCGGCTAGAGAAATTACAATAGATGGGGTTAGTCTTAAAGTCCCTAGCAATATGATTTATGAAATTTCTGGTAATGCTTTATTATTAGGCGATTTAGAGAATACTTGGCAAGCTGCATTGTATTTAGTAGATGGGAGTTTTGTTCAGCTTAAACTTAAAATGACTACTTTAAAAGATTATTTTGAATCATCAGGACTTGTAGCAAAACAAGCACAGCTTAAAGAGTATGGAAATAAAGAATTTGTTACTATCGAATTAGAAGAAAGTGGAACCATGATATTGGGTGCTTATACAAATCTTACTACTAATAAAGTTGCATGGGTTGTAATATATAATTCAAGCAATAGTATTGATTATAATGTCTTGACAAAAATAAATCCAGTTTTAAATTCTGCTGTTTCTGTTAGTGGATCAAAAGCTTTCCCTGGAACAGAAAAGTTTGAATTCAATATGGACGAAATTGAAAGTTTTGCAAAATAAAAATACGAACATTATATTAGAGTCAATGAAAGTTACATTTCTTAATAGATATTGCTTTAAATAGGTAAAATGATGCATGATTTTAGAAAAGAGATTCAAATGTGAATTTCTTTTTTTTCTTCAATATGTTATACTTTTGTTGGTGATTTTTATGCGTGACGAAATAAAAAAACACATTAAAGAAAAGCTTTCGCTAGTTCCTGAATTACCAGGAAGCTACCAGATGAAAAACAAAGATGGCATAATAATTTATGTTGGAAAAGCAAAAAACTTAAAAAATAGATTAAAAAGTTATTTTACTGGTACTGTCACGGGCAAAACTTTGATGTTAGTTAACGATATTGTTGACTTTGAATACATTGTTACTAACAGTGAACTAGAATCATTAATCCTAGAAATAACCCTGATAAAAAAATACGATCCTAAGTATAATATCTTATTGCGAGATGATAAAAGTTATCCGTATATTGAACTTACCGATGAAGAATATCCAACACTTAAAGTAGTAAGAAACTTAAATAGGAAGAAAAATAAAACTAAAAATAAATTCTTTGGACCTTATCCAAATGTTTCAGCTGCTAGAAAAACAGTTGAAATTATTAATAGGGTGTATCCCTTA
>CANQHY010000019.1 GCA_947623975.1 uncultured Bacilli bacterium | reverse complement strand
TGACTCAAGAAGAAATCATTACAAAATATGTTAAAGAAAAAACAAAAATAACTAGATTGGAAGTTGAAAAACTATTAGATATAGGAAATACAAGATCAAAACAAATTATTAACAAATTATTAGAGGACCATATTTTAATAAAAAAAGGTACTGGGAAAAATACATATTATGTATTAAAATAAAATTGATTGGTTTGCTATGTATTAAATTGTTATGAGTGAAAGTTGTAAATATCTTCTACAATTGCTCCAATGACGAATCAGTTTGAAATGCTCTGACATTCAAATATATTTCATCTCTATTTAGAGATGATTTTTTTTTGTAATTAAAATCTTCACAGAATATTTTGATATGCTTGTCAAAATTCCTAGGTTATTAATAATTTTGTCATAAACAAAATAATCAAATTAATATATTAATAACATTTAGCTGCTTATATGGTAAGATATTATTAGAGTTTTGAATAAAAAATAGATTAGCCAGACGAATCTTGCTAATTTAGAAAGAAACAATTTTGTTGAGAAAGACAATAATAATCAGATAATACAAGTAATTATTAATAAAAAGGATTAATGTAATAAAATTGAAATATAGACAAAAAGAATAAAATATTGTATAAGTAAATTAATAAAGGTAGATGGTGAACAATGTTTGAAATAGAAAAGTTATTAAATTTATTTTCAGATGAAAAAACTAAAGAAATATTGCTACAGTCGTATTGTTTATCACAAGAAGAGAACAAAGCTTTATCTGACAGTGTATTTGAGCAATTATTACTATTAAAAACAATCGATCCAAGAATTAATATAGTGTTAGATAAAACTAAAGAAAAATCTTATTTTCAGAGGAAAGATAACGTGATATATCTAAATGTCTTATCCATAGAAAATTTTTTTCATGAGCTTACACATTTACTTTCATACAATTTTTCGGGTTTTCAAGTACCAAACGAATATTATTTATTTAAAAGAAATTTTTTCTCATCTCCAGAAAAAACTGATTTAATGATTGATCTTTTAGATCTGTGTAAAAGAAGAAAAATAAGTATTTTAGAGGATAAAATTAGCGAAGCAAAACAAAAAAATTCCGATATTGTGGAAAAAGATATAATGCTAGATCCCCAAAACACACAAATTGATACAATTTCCAGAATTGAAGGTATAATCGATTCCATTTTTAGTGGTTTGTCTTATACATATGGTCTAACTTATAATAAAGACAATAATCTAATTGCTAGAAAAACAAAAAAAGCATCGGGTCATAGTTGTGAATATTTTTCGGTTGCGGGGGCTCAGTTTGAAGAAATACTTGCTGATTATCAAACAATAAAATTAACAAACCCGAATAGTGATTTATTTGGACTTTTAAAAAATATAATTGGTGATGAATTTGTATCTTTTTTAGATCAAAGGTGTAGTGAAATGTGCACATCCCTTAAACATGAAAATGTTGATACAAATAATAATAATAAAGGTAAAATATAAGATAAGGATATTATTGGTTATAGGATAAATTATATTTTTAGCTTTTTATATAATATAACAGGTGATAGAAATGATAAAACCAAAAATGTTAAAAAAAGGTGACAAAATCGCAGTAGTTAGTCTATCAAGTGGAATGTTAGGCGATGATAGGTTTATTCATAAATACTACATAGCTAAAAAAAGATTAGAAGAAGAATTTGGTTTAGAAGTTATTGCTATGCCAAATGCTTTAAAAGGTAGTAAGTTTATATATGAACATCCCGAATCTAGAGCAAAAGATTTGATGGATGCATTTAAAGATGAAACGATAAAAGGAATTTTTTGTGCCATTGGTGGAGACGATGCTGTGAGATTATTGCCTTATGTAGATTATGAAATAATAAAAAATAATCCTAAAATATTCATGGGGTATTCAGATACTACAGTTAATCATTTCATGATGAACAAAGCTGGCCTAGTATCATTTTATGGTCCTTCAATAATGTGCGAATTTGGTGAATATGTAAAAATGTTTGATTATACAAAACAAGCAGTAGAGGATATTTTGTTCAGTGATTGTATAAATTATGAAATCAAATCTAGTGATATTTGGTCAAATGATTTTGTTCCTTGGAAAGAAGAAAATATGAATATAGCCAAAAAAGTTATAAAAGAGGAGCATGGTTATGAAACATTGCAAGGTTCAGGTGTTGTATCTGGAAAATTATTTGGTGGATGTATTGATGTTTTTCCAATGATTATAGGGACGGAAATATGGCCAACTGAAAATGAATGGAAGGATAAGATATTATTATTAGAAACGAGCGAAGAAAAGCCAAGTCCTGATTTGATAACATATTATTTAAGAAATTTAGGTGCTCAAGGCATATTTAATGTTATAAAAGGAATAATAATCGGTAAACCTCAAGATGAAAAATATTATGAAGAATATAAGGAAGTATATATAAAAGTATTGAAAGAATTTAATAAGGAAGAATTGCCAATCCTATACAATGTTAATATTGGTCATGCATGTCCAATAGGAATATTACCATTAGGAACAGATATACAAGTAGATTTTACTAATAAAAAAATATACTTACTCGAGTCTCCAACTAAATAAAAATAAAATAAATAACAATTTAATCTTTATTTAGACATTTTTAAAAGAGGCAAATAATTTAACTTTATGGTTTTAAATCAAATTAGAAAAAAAGAACAATGAATGTTCTTTTTTGGCGTAGGAAAGTATAATGTTTTATTAGATATTTACTATAAATACAAGAAAAATTTAGCTTAGAGATTCTTTATTATAATTTTTCAAGAGTAGTAGTAACTTCTAAAGATAACAGATTATTATCATTTAACCATTTAGTGAAATAATTCATTATCTTATATTTAACAAAATTACTCATTTTAGTTCCATCGGCATATGATATACAACTTAATTTGCTACGATTATTAGCAAAAGCAATTTTTCCTTTATCATCAATCTTGTATTGTATATTTACTAATTTACCTTTATATGACAATTTAAAATTTGCCAAGGAGTGTTCATTTTGAAACTCAATATAATAATTACTTGGTTTTTGTGTATAAGCATTTATTAATAATGAATATCCAAATGCAAAACTTCCAAGAGCAGGCATTATAATAAACTCAAGATTTGCACTTATTAATCCATAGATAAATAAACCAAAGAATATTATTAATAATAATACCATAACTATAACACCTGCAATAGCCCTTGCACCATATTTTGGTCTAAATCTACCATTAACTAGTTTTATTCCTACAGCCGTTCCTATTGCTGTTCCCGCAATATCTCCAATACCCATATTCTTCACTTCCCTATATTAAAGATTTTATAACATAAAATAAAAGAAGTCTATAATTTTTACTTTTTCGAGAATGGAAACCCAAAATCTATAATTGCATTGAATTTTTTCTAAAAACGATACAATTCTGTTTGGTTAATTTAGTCAATATTGGAAATATAATTTTTCAAACATTTGATTGTTTTAAATAAAAAAAATTTAAAATAATTCGATGTTGGTATTGATAAATACACATATTTCATAATCTTCAACATAAAAAAACATAAAAATCCAAATTAAAATTTTTTCATTTATTCTTGTAATATGACAATTATAGTTACTTAAAATAAGAGGTTCCAAGCCTTTTCCATTTTCAATTATAATGTCCGCTTAAGTATTTTTTTATATTGCGTCTTATATTTGTCTTTTTATTTAAGAGCATAGTATGAAAATGTAAATTCTAATTCTATTGTTTTATCGTTATTTGTATGAAAGGTAATAATTGGGGCTTTAAAGGTTCTTTTTTTATTTTCCCCGTGAAATGCTAAAATTCTTCCATATGACTTTTGTTCTATAATCATCATATTGTACATTGTTTATTTTAATCATAATAATCCACAATTTTATATTTAATTATTAGTATTAGTAACATAAAGATGTAAGTACAGACATGTTTTACAACTGATAAAAGCCTTAATAATAAGTAATTTACTAACCAAATTTAGCGACAACAAAAAGTAGATTTTAAATTTGAAATAAAAAATAAAAAAAAATTTGAAAAAAATGAGGAAATTTTTATTTAGTAGTTAATAATTCATATTGAGGAGGTGATAAGTGTGAAAAAGTTTGTATGTGTTATGCAAGACGGTATTAAAGATTGTGGAGTATCGTGTCTTCTTACTATAATAAGAACTTATGATGGCGATGTTCCCAAGGAATATTTGAAAGATTTAACAAATACTACCAAAGATGGTGTCAGTGCATTTTCTTTATTAGAGGCTGGAAGAAAATTGGGCTTTGATGTCAAAGGTGTATCTGGAAATTTTTTAGATATTGAAGATAAATACTTGCCCTGTATTGCTCATGTAATTATTGATTCAAAATATAAACATTTTGTGGTTATTCATAAAATTGATAGGAAAAAAGAAAATGTGATTATTGCAGATCCAGCAAAAGGAATAGTTAAAATTTCTTTTGATGACTTTTTGAAGGTTACAACCAATAATTTTTTATTTTTCACTCCCAATACGAAAATACCATATATCAAAATAAGTAATTCGATAATAAATCAAATAATTCAATTCCTTGTTAATGATAAACCCGCCTTTGTTTTCTTGATATTTTTAGCTTTAATCTTTATTATACTGCAAATAACGATTTCTTTTTCTTTTCAATTTATAATTGAAAAATCTATATCTTTTAACTCAAAATATAATTTATATCTTATTTTGTTAGTTATATGCCTTCTTTATGTATTTAAAGATGTAACGCAATTTCTTCAAAATAGGCTTTTAAATTTTATTAGTCACAAACTCGATTATATTTTGATAAATAATACTTTTAGTCATATTTTATCTCTTCCTCATTTATATTATAAAAGCAGAACCACTGGCGAGATTGTTTCGCGAATTAACGATTTAGGCGAGATTAGAGATTCTATTAGCCACTTGATTGTAACTTTTTTAGTTGATTTTATCTTGGTAATATTCGTTTTGATATTTATGTTCTTCCTAAGTAAGACAATAACTGTTATCATTTTACTAATTATGTTTGTATACATTATTACAACTGTTGTATTTAACAGAATATTATATCGAAAAATAAGAATAATAAAAGAAAATGGAGCTTTAGCAAATTCTTATATGATAGAACTTATTAGCGGTGCTGATTCAGTTAAAGGGATGAATATATTTTCCAAAATCTTAGACAAATTCAAGGTAAAATACAATAACTATGTTACTGCTAGTTATAATTTTAGCTTAATTTCGAATATCGAAAAATTACTAACAGATTTTATGACTTCTTTAATATTTTTTTCAATAATGTTATCGGGTAGTATCTTAGTTATCGATGGCAAATTATCTTTAGGACAATTGATTACTTATAATGCTTTAATCTATTATTTTATAGACCCAATTAAAAACATAATAAACTTTGATATTATTACAAAAAGAATAAAAATAATTGTTGAAAGAATGAATGAGCTTCTATCTATTAAAGGTGAAACGCTTATGCTTGATAGCAATAAATTGAGTCTAGTTAATGGTGATATAAAGATAGATAAGCTTTCATTTTCTTATAATAATAGAGATTATCTTTTTAAAAATTTATCATTGCAATTGAAAAAAGGTGAAAAAGTAGTTATATGTGGAAATTCTGGTAGTGGTAAAAGTACTATTGCCAAGATTATTTCAAGATATGTTCCAATAGATAGAGGATTTGTCTATATTGATAATAAAGATATAAATGATTATAATTTATTTTCTTTAAGAGAAAATATCACGTATGTTTCGCAATGTGAATTTATTTTTACTGATAGTATTTATAACAATGTAAATATAGAAAATAATCGTGTTGCAAAAGATGTTTTTGATATTTGCAAATTAATGATGGTCGATAGCATTGTCGATAAAAGAAAAACTAGTTATGATATGTTGGTTGAAGAGAATGGTGCAAACTTAAGTGGTGGTGAGCGCCAGAGAATAATTTTAGCTAGGACATTCTTAAAAGAAAGTAATATCTATATTTTAGACGAATCGTTTAGTGAAATAGACGTTGATAGTGAAAGAAAAATAATTATAAATTTATTTGAAAAATATTCTGATAAGACGATAATTGTTATTTCACACAGATTTGATAATAATGATTTATACGATAGAATTATAGATATGAAAGAGGTAACAGATGGAAATTAACATTTACGAAAAATTGTTTGATAGGCGTAATATTTCACTTAAAAGAATGTTAGTTGTGGTATTTGCTTTTATTGGGTTGATTGCTCTTATAATGATATTTAATAATAACTTTTATGACTACTATAATGGTAAAGCTATTTTTGAAAATAGTAATAAAATTAACACATTAGTATATATCGATGATTTAGAAAAAATAGTAAAAAATAAAGAAATAATGATAGGAGGGACCACATTTTCTTACAAAGTAGATAGTATTGATAGTGATAATTTTATATCGGGTAACAATATTTTTAAAATGGTTCATCTTAGTCTAGAAAGTGATAAAAGTATAAGTATCGAAAACAATTATGTCAGTTATTATATTGTTTTAGGGCACGACAACATTGTTAATTATTTTTTAAAAAAATTGAAAGGGGGATAATTGTTGAAAACATTAAATGAAGAAAAATTAAAAGATATTGATGGTGGAAGTTTTACCGTTTGGGGTGCTATAGCTATTGTTACAGGAGTAATTTTTATCGCTGGTGTTTTAGACGGTTTTACAAGACCACTAACTTGTAATGGATAGGGGGATTTTATGGTTGAAATTAATAATAATGAACTTTTGGCAATAGTAGGAGGTCTATCAATAACAGGCAGTATAGTAAGTGCCTTTGTTAGCGGTATAAAAACAGTTTTTGAAGTTGGCCAGAGTTTAGGAACGGCCATTAGAAGAATTGTAGAAGGAAAGTTATGTCAAACTTAATTAAAAGTATTGCTAGTAAAAAAAAGACTATTTTACTCATTATACTTTCTCCTTTTATGGCCTATTGTTTTAATGTTTTTGTAATATTCATTTTTAATTTAGGAAATTATTTTGGCACTTTTATTAGGTGTCTATTAACTGGTTTTGTATAATTTTAATCCGAAAGAGCTTTGTGCTCTTTTTCTTTTTAATTTTTATGTAATTTATATAAAAATTGTGTTATAATTAAATAAAAATAGGGTGGCGTGTATGAATAATAGTTTGGGTCATATTGTTAATATTGAAGGAAATATCGTTACAGTTAAAGTTGAAATAAACGTTTTAAATTATGGTAACTTGGTCAACATTCATACTGTATTCGATGATGGAAAGAAAAAAATAGTAGGCGAAATTTTAAAAGTTGATATCGAATATTTAAAGATTGGAATAGTAGGGGAAATAGTAGGAAATTATTTTGTTCCTGGTGTTAGTATAAAGCCTGGATTTTCGTCCCTTGTTAGAATTATTTCTAAAGAGGAGCTGGCTTATATTTTGGGTAATCAGGAGATTGTTGATAACAATCAAATAGCTTTAGGTGTCTCCTCTGTTTATCAAGGCTACAGAATCAATGTTGATGTTAATTCCTTCTTTAGTAATCATTTTGCTATATTAGGAAATACGGGCTCTGGAAAGAGTTGTACCTTTGCTAGGATAGTTCAAAATATTTTCACCTCGTCTAAATATTTACCTATAAATGCTAGTATTTTTATTTTCGATGCTTATGGTGAATATAAAAGAGCTTTTTCTTTTTTACATGATTTTAATAACAATCTTAATTTCAAAGCTTATACAACCAATACTCGCAATAGCGATGCAGAAATATTGAGAATTCCCTTATGGCTCCTTGATGTTGACGATATTGCTCTTCTTCTAGGGGCAAGTGAGCCTAGTCAATTACCAATAATTGAAAAAGCCTTAAAACTTGTACCAATTCTAAAAGGAACTGGTGATGAGGCCTTAAAATGTAAAAACGATATAATTGCTCGTGCCATTTTAGATATTCTAAAAAGTGGTAAAGATTCAATAAAAATTAGAGATCAAGTTACTGCAGTTTTATCTACTTTTTATACTCCAGTTCTAAATTTGGAAAGTCAAATAATTCAACCGGGCTATGTTAGAACATTGAAACAGTGCATGTATGTTGATAATTCTGGTAAAATGCAAGAAATGGAATTAGTTGTCAATTTTATAAATACTTTTATTGTACCGGATTTTGAAATTCCTAATCCTAAGGGAGATGTACAATATGATTTAAAAGATTTAGAACAGGCTTTAGAATTTGCTCTTATCTCTGAAGGAATTTTAAAAAGTGATAAAATTTTTGATTATGCTAATATTTTGTCAGTTAGATTACATTCGCTTGTAAACAGTGACTACGCTGAGTATTTTAAGTATGATAGAATGGTTACTAAGGGAGGTTTCATAAGTAATTTACTTACAACTTCTGAGGGAAGAAAAGTACAATTGATTGATTTCAATATTAATTATGTCGATGATAGAATGGCTAAAGTATTAGTAAAAATAATTTCTAGAATCTTATTTGAATATTCAGTTAACAGTGAGAATAGAGGAAAAGTGCCTTTTCATATAATAATAGAAGAGGCTCATAGGTATGTTCAAAATGATAAGGACGCTGAACTTATTGGGTACAATATATTTGATAGGATAACCAAAGAGGGAAGAAAATATGGCGTTCTTTTAGGACTTATTACGCAAAGACCTAGCGAACTTAGTGAGACTAGTATTTCTCAATGTACTAATTTTATTGTATTGAGAACTCTACATCCTAAAGATCTTCAATACATAAAGGAAATGGTTCCTAATGTTAGTGAAGAAATATTGGCTATCTTAAAAACTTTGCAACCTGGTTCTGCTATAGCATTTGGTAATGCTTTTAAAGTTCCCGTAGCTCTTAAGATGGAAAAACCAGAACCTGAACCGCTTAGTAACAATAGTGATATCGCCAAAATTTGGTATGCTTTGGGTAGTTAGTGTAACAATTTAGTGTAAAAGTAAAACAGAAAATAAAATAGTACTTTAAAAAAAGGTGGACTTATGCTAAAATGTTTTTGTAGATAATGGAGGATAGAGATGGCATTAGAAAAATTAAAAGGTATATTTACTAGTCAAGAATCTGGTGATGAAATAAATGAAGAAGAAACTTTTACTGAAACAAGTGAAAGTTATGAAAATAAAATGATTCTTTTAGAACCACGTGCTTATTCAGAATCACAGCAAATAGCAGATTATTTAAAGAACAATTCGTCAGTAGTAGTAAACTTAAAAAGGGTAACGCCTGATCAAGCTAAAAGAATTGTTGACTTTTTAAGTGGTACAATTTATGCAATTGGTGGTGACTTGCAAAAATTAGGTGGAGGAATTTTCCTTTGTACACCTAAGAGTATAAATGTTGAAGGAAAAATTAGTGACGATACTGTAAGTACAAAAAATGCAAAAGGTAGTAATACGAAAAAAAGTGATGATCAAGACGAAGACGAGTTTAATTGGTAGTTTTCTTAATATAATGAATTAAAGGTGGTGATGACATGAATAAATTTACGGTGACGGAAAATGGTTATAGTATTCCTGAGGTTAATAAATTTGTTGATGATGTCATTTCCCAGACAGAAGGAATCTTAGAAAAAATGAAAAAGATGCATCACGAAAATGATTTGTTAAAAAGCGAGATTGAAAAGTACAGGAAAGAAGAAAACAATCTTAAAAACGCTTTGATTAAAGCCGAGCAATCGAGTAGTGATATAAAGAAGCAGGCCTATGATGAACGATCTGAAATAATCGAGGATGCAAGAAAAAACGCTTCTAGGATAGTAAACGATGCTCTTCTAAGAGCAGAGAAAATAGAAATAAAATCGGACACTTTAGAAAGAAATATGCGCTTGTTTAAGAAAAAACTAAAGCTTGTTGTTGAACAGCAATTAGCAGTAATAGACGAAATAGAGGAAATTGATTTAAAATAGGTAGTACTCGAGTATTACTTATTTTTTTTCTTTACTTTTAGATAGTAATATTATAAAATAGCAGCTTGAAAGTGAGATAATCTTTTATGGAAATAAGACAATTTAGTGATTATAGTCAATTTGAAAAATGTTTGTTATTTAGCAATTTTTCTGATTTATATCAGATACCAGAAAAAGAGAAAAAAGCCATTATAAGGATTGCAGCTAAGGATAGTGACAGATTATTTGCTGCAGCAGTTCAAAGTTATGTTGAAGGAAATAATTTTGCTATTAAACTACGTTCATATTTAGATTTCGGTAATGTTGAAGAATTGTTAGAAGATGCTTCAAACTTTAAAAGCATAATAAGTGAGACGGATTACAACAATCTTTCGTTTTATGTGATTGAAGAATGGTTAACTGCATATCAAGAAAAAGTTGAGATGAATAGTACTAACGAAAGAAAAAATCCTATTAAAAAAAAGGTTAATTTTCTATATAACAAGAGGTGAGAATATGGTCTATGCCTTTACTAATGAGAATGTTTCAAGCTTTAAAGATATTTATAATTTTGATAATGCGAAAGTTTTATCAGTTTTAGGAAGTGGCGACCAATATTTTACAAGTCTTTTGTATGGAGCAGAGAATGTGGAATTATTCGATATTAATGGTTTGGCATGGGATTATTTTGTTTTGAAGAATGCTGCAATTATGCATTTAGATTATAGTGATTTCTATGATTATTACTACGGTGGAAACGATTCTAGTAGAGACTATTATGATTATATTAAAGAGTATTTAACAAAAGACGTAAGAACAAACTTGGATGAAATAAGAAGAAACTTAAATTTGAATAAATATTTCTTTTTATATAAGCATATTCCTAAGGGAGATGGTAGTACCATTCCGTATTTAGAAAAAGAAAATTATAAAAGACTACAAACTATTTTAGCTAAAAGAGACCTTCCTATTTTTTATAGAGAAGATATTAACAATTTACCCAATATAGTTTCTGGTAAAAATTATGATATTGTTTTAACGTCTAATATATTTAATTGGCAAGATAATAGTGTAAACGAATGGCTTAAGTTATTAGAAAAAATAAATTTTTCTGAGTGCCAAGCTAATTATATTTGGGATCAAAATCCTAATAGCGACTCTGAAATTAAAAGACAATTTATAAATTGCGGTCTTGAACTAGAATATGTTTTTCCTTTTTTTAATACAAGTGAAAAAAAAGACTGTGTTGTGTCTTTGCGAAAAATAAAAAAATAAGTAAATAAAAAAGTCCTTAATAGGGGCCTTTTTTTAAACAACTATAAATTTTTAATTAAGCAGCATCTACGGACGTCTCAACCTTATCAGCTTTTCTTAAAGTTCTTGCTTCCTTAGCACTAATTCTTACTCTAGTACCATCTTCTAGTCTTACAACTTGTAAATTTAAATTTTGGGTACTATTAGTAGTATTTAATGCATGAGAACGGATTCTCTTCCTTTTATTAGGTTTTCTACTAGATATATTAATTGCCATTTTAAGACCTCCTTCGTATAAATTTCATTCGCTTTATAACTTTATCATAATTTCCATTATTAGTCAAATGATTTTATAAACTTATGTGCTATAATACTATTGAAAGGAGTGGCAATTATGTATACACCATTATATGTAAAAAGTAATTATTGCTTTTTGTCCAGTTTAGTAAAAATTGATAATCTCATCGATAAATGTCTTGCTCTTAACCTTAGTAGTGTAGCGTTATGTGATGATAACATGATTGCTACTATGTATTTTTATAAAACTTGTAAGAAGAAAAATATTAAACCAATAGTAGGACTAGAAATAAATTATTGTGATGAACCAATTCTTTTATATGCTAAAAACTATAAAGGATATCAAAACCTTTTAAAAATTGTTACTAATGGCAACAATGTTATTAGTAAAACTTTGGAAGAATATAGCGATGAATTACTTATTATAGTGCCTTATGCTTCGCTTAAAGTTATGAATAATCTAACAAATTGTAAGAATTTATATATTGGTGTTTCTAATAGAAAAGAAGAATTCGAAGTGACTAAATTGTCTTCTAATTTAGTTTTTATAAATAAAGTTTTATATGTCGATAAAAAAGATAGCAAATATTACAAATATTCTATTATGATGAAAGATAAAAAGAATGTTTTAGATAATATTGAATTTAGCGATAATAATAATTATCTCTTAGATTATAATGAGGCTAAATCTTTGTGTAGTGAAGATGTTTTAAAAAGAAGCTTGACTCTTTCTACTATGTGCAATTTAGATTTTCCAACTTATGATAATTTAATTCCCGAATATCAAAACAGTCTAAATATTCCAAGTAGTGATTATCTTACTAAACTTAGTATTCAAGGTCTTACTTTAAGACTTAACAATAATGTTTCGGAAGCGTATAAAAAAAGACTTTTATACGAACTTGATGTAATAAAGAAAATGGGATTTTCTGATTACTTTTTGATTGTGTATGATTATGTTAAATATGCTAAAAAGAAAGGAATTTTGGTAGGCCCAGGAAGGGGTAGTGCCGGTGGAAGCCTGGTTGCTTATTCTTTGGGAATTATCGATATTGATCCGCTTAAATACGATTTGTTATTCGAAAGATTTTTAAACCCTGGAAGAGTAACTATGCCCGATATTGATATTGATTTTTCTGATATCTATAGGGATGATGTTATAAAATATGTAAAAGAAAAATATGGTGAGAAGAAGGTAGCAGGAATCGTAGCTATTGGGACTCTTAAGGCTAAAGCGGTAATAGACGATGTTAGTAAGGTTTTAAAAATAGCCCAGGATAAAGTAGAAAGATTAAAAAAATATTTTAGTTTTAATTCAAAACTTGCTGATATTTATAACAGTAACGAAGAATTTAGAAATATCGTTGATAATGACGATCGACTTTCAATGCTTTATGACATTTCCCTTTTTTTTGAAGGCTTTCCTAAAAATATAACTACTCATGCTTCGGGAATAATTATCTCAAAAGTTGATTTAGACGAGGTTATTCCTCTTATTTGGCAAGAAGATATGTACATAAGTTCTTATGAAATGGGATATTTAGAAGAACTAGGACTTTTGAAGATGGATTTTCTTGGTAATAGAAATTTAACTACAATTATGGATATGTTAGAGTCCATAAATGAACATGAAAAAGTAAAAATAGATTTTCTTAATATTCCTCTCGATGATAAACCTACTTTAAAACTTTTTTATGATATTGATACAAATGGTATCTTTCAATTCGAAAGTGACGTTATGAAGAATCTTCTTAGTAGACTAAAAGTTACTACTTTTGATGATATAGTGGCTGCTGATGCTTTAGTAAGACCAGGACCAGATACTGATACTTATCTATATAGAAAGAACAATAATATTGAGGTAAAGTATCTTAATAAAAATATCGAAAAAATTTTAGGACCAACTTATGGTGTTATGGTTTATCAGGAGCAGATTATGTTAATTGCCAATACAATGGCTGGTTTTACTTTAGCAGAGGCTGATATTTTAAGACGTGCCATGGGCAAGAAGAAAAAAGAAATATTAAAAGTAGAAGAAGAATCTTTTATTAAAGGAGCTTTAAAAAACGGTTACTCTTATGAGATAGCTAAAAAATATTATGATGATATATTGGCTTTTGCCTCTTACGGATTCAACAAATCTCATGCAGTAGCATATTCTACGATTGCTTATAAAATGGGATATTTAAAAGTTCATTATCCTAAATATTTCTATTTGAGTCTTTTATCGATGATAATAGGAAGCGATACGAAGACTTGGGTGATAATAAGAGAAGCAAGGGCAAAGGGGGTAGTTTTTTTGCTTCCTTCTATTAACAAGAGCACTGATAAATATGAAATAGTAGAAAATGGTATTTTATTTCCTTTTTCCAATATTAGAAACATAGGTAGCAATACAGCAAGAGATATAATTGAAATTAGAAAAGATGGCTTTAAAGATATATTCGATTGCCTTACCAAGTTAGTTGAAAAAGGAATAAGTAGAAAGACTATTGAGCAACTTATATATTCTTCTTCTTTTGATGAGTTTTCATACAATAAAAATACTCTCATCAGTAACTTAGATAATTTACTAACATATGCCTTTATTGCTAAAGGCTTAGATAGCGATATAGTAGAACATCCGACAATAGAGTTAAAAGAAGAATTTTCCCGTGATATATTAATGTCCAAAGAAAAAGAATTGTTCGGTTTTTATTTAAGTTATCATCCTACTACTAAATATAAAAATATTTATAAAGTAATAGACCTAGACAACTTAAAAAATTATTATGGAAAAGTTATTGACACAATTATTTTAGTTGAAAAAGTAAAATTACATACTGATAAAAAAGGTAATAATATGGCCTTTATAAACGGAAGTGACGAAATATCTTCTTGTGACTATATTTTCTTTTCAGATGTGTTTAAAAATATCGCAAATGTAAAAAAAGGTGATATACTTTTAATAAGAGGAAAAGTTGAAAAGAAAGATAGTTACCAGATTGTAGCAGAAAAAGTTAAAATTATTGTTTAAATATTTAACAAAAATGGTAATTATGTTATATTTAATGTAGTTTGTATGATGGTGGTGTAAAGATGAATGTAGAATTTGTTGTCAATGACTATTTATTAGCATGGAATTTATTGTTCAGACCCTCTATTTCAGAGTATATTCAAAAACTTAAAGAAAGACTTTGGAAAAATTATCCTAAGCAGTATATGAAATTAGAAAAAGAAAATGTCGAAATTCTTAAATATACTGATGACTTTATACCAGATGACGATACTATTTACAATCTTGTTTTTAACACAGATGAGTTTCAAAATGTAAAAAGAGAAACAGATAAATACCGTCGCTTTTTAATGAGAATTTGGGATTCACATCAAAAGGAAATAAACGCTTCGTTAAAGGATTTACTTAGGTTTAAAACTGATAATAATTATAAAATACTAGTAGTACATCCGAGACTTGATAACGTTGAATACTTAAAGAAAAATCCTAAAAGAAACATTGTTTGGGGAAAGAAGGAAGATACTGAAGATGGACTTAGAGCAATAATTAGAATTTTGTTTACGATTATAAAGTATGAAATTGGTGATTATCAAAGTTCCAATCGTGAAATTGTCTCTGCTATAATAGATCTTCTGGTTAGCAACGAAATATATACTAGATTATCAGGTATTACTAAATACGAAGAAGGCTTAAAGAAATTAAAACTTTTAAAAAGACAACTTTATCCATATTGGCTTATGTATATGGGAGCTGATAGAGAAGAGTTGGTTAGTTATATGATGCGTGATAGAATCGCTTTCGATATCGACAAGTATCCAATTGAAAAGGCATTAAAAGAGGTCGATTTACTTGGATTTATTGATTTTTGTTGTAATAACCAAAAGTATATAATTAGATTAAATAATTTAGAGACTATTTAAAGTAGATAAGATTAAGGCTTTAAAGCTTTAATCTTATTATTAAGAGGTGAAAGTTGTGGATGAGAAATTAAAAAAAATATTTAACAAAATAGGAATAGATGAAAAAATTCTTGTTCATTTTTATAATGCTAAGTTAAAAGACGTTGCTGTCGATGAATTAAAGAATGTCGTCGATATTGCTATAGAGAACGATAGTGATATACCACTTGATGATTATAAAGAAATAACTGATAGATTTAAAAAATATTTCGATGATGCAAAGATAAACTTGAAAATTATTAATAATACTGGAAAGAGTAATTATTTTAGAGAATACTTAGAAATGTTGCAAAATGACTATAAAGAAGAGTTCCCTGATTTAAATTTTATTGCCGATAAGATTTCTTTTACTGGTAATTATTTAACTATAAAAGCTGTGAATGAAAAGGAAAAGAAAGATATTGAAGAAACCATGGAAAAAATTACTCGTTTTTTAATAGATTATGGCGTAGTTTTTTCTTACACGATAGAAATAGATGATAATATAAGAATCGAAATAGACGATTCAATTCAAGATGAGGCTCAAAAAATAATGAGTAAACCTTTTTCTGGTCATATTAATTCTTCTAACAATTATATTAAAGGAACATTTCCTCGTAGACGAAAAAAAGAAGTTGATGAAAAAACAATTTTTGGAAATCTTATAAAAGACGAAGAAGCGATTGAAAAAATTACCTCTATTGTTGGTGAAAATAACGATGTCGTTATAGAGGCCAAAATATTTGGTATAGAAGAATTTGTTCCTAGTAGTAAAGCGTTTAAGATTTTAACCCTTAAAGTATATGATGGGACAGATAGTATTCTTGCTAAAGTTTTTATAAGAGACGATGAGGTCTACGATGAGGTCTTAAAAAAGACGAAACCTGGTACTTGGGTCAAGTTGAGAGGAAATA
>CANQHY010000018.1 GCA_947623975.1 uncultured Bacilli bacterium | reverse complement strand
AGATGTTATGACGGCTGGTTCTTATTTAAGTGAAGAAGATAGAACTGCACTAAATATTAGGGAAAAGAATGGAATAACTTATGCTCTTCTTTCTTATACTACTACGACCAATGGCATTCCTGTCCCTGGCGATGCTCCATATCTAGTTGATTTTTATGATAAAGAAAAAGTTGCCGCCGATATAAAAAGATTACGTGATAAAGTAGATCTTCTTCTAGTGGCAATGCACTGGGGAACTGAGTATACCCATGAACCAGTATACGAACAAAAAGAGATAGCCAATTATCTTGCTAGTTTAGGTGTCGATATAGTAATAGGTCATCATCCACATGTAGTAGAACCAATTGAATTTATAGGAAACACGATGGTTATTTATTCACTTGGTAATTTTATATCTGGTCAAGTTGGAATCGAAAGACTTACGGGATTAATGGCAGGAGTAACTGTAAAAAAATTAACTGTAAATAATAAATCATTCTTAATACTTAGTAATCCAACTGCTGAACTTGTATATACTTATTCTGAAGGTGAAGATGAAAGATCTAATTTTAGATTGTATCCATACAAAGATTTAGATGATAATTTACTAAAAGATTATAGAAATTATTATGATAAATATATGAAGATAGTTACTAGTATGAGTGATAGAATAATACCTATACCTATAGATTAATAAATTTAAAATATTTTTAATTATATTGATACATATATTGTGGTAGCTTTTAAATATATTGGGAAGAATTAAAAAGTAAGTTCCCGTTTAACAAACTTTAAATATATGTAAACAAAAAAGTTCCCGTAATTGGTAATAAATATAATGCAAAACATATAGCTAGTAATGCGAATAAGATCTAATTAAGCAGACTAAAAAGATTGGCCCCTAAATCTTTTCGCGACATAGTTCCCAATATAACTTTCTTGAACGAAATAATAACTATATTTTATACATAAGAAAATAAAAGTCAATAAAATTTATTCCAATTTCCTTTTGACAACATGGACCCAGCTATAATTCTTGTATAGTTTGTAATATCTTAAAAATAAGATATTACAATAAGTATGACGAATTATAGCTGCCTATTGTCAAAAGTTTTCTCGGCATAAATATTTAATGACTTACTTCCCGTATTTAAAAAAGCGGGAACTTTCAAATTTATTTTTAGTTTAAATATATTGTGTTGAAAAAAGTGTCGAAAAATGTTATATTACTAAAGTAGGTGATAGCATGAAGAAAGATTATATAAAATTATGCTGTTTAGTAATGGGAGTTTCTTTAATATTAAGCGGCGTAGTACTAATGATTTCTAATATATATAAACAAAATAGAAATGACAAAATAAATGATGAAAAAAAGATAGTAGACGAAATACTTGATGTTTATGAATCATTTAAATCAAAGACTGAAGAATTCGGTGAAAAAAGGGATATTATAAATGCTAAGATAAGTGATTATGTTTCATATTACACGGGAATGGAAGAAAATTATCAAATGATGCAAGAAGTGTTAACTAACTACGAAACCTTGATAGGTGAGGTTGAAGATTCTGCTTTTTATCTTAAAGCTAACTGTTTAAACGAGACATATAGTAATCCAAATGCCAATAGTAATTGTAATTCTTATATTATTAATTTTGAAAAAATTGTTAATACCTTTGTAGTAGATTTGCAATTACTTAATAGTAAAATAGATGAATACAACAACTGGGCTACGTCAGAAAATGAAGGATTATCTGACGAAGATAAACATAAAATTCTAGAACATTTTGTTTCAACTAAATATACAGATTTTATTGATGTAAATAATGATGGAACTTATTTAGGTATGGAAATAGATTAATTGGAGGGCAAACATTATGAGTTTTAACGAATTACCAAAAAGAAAACTAGGAAAAATTTTTACAATATTAGGAGTTATCTTTTTCCCGTTACTTTCTTGTTTATATATTGTATCTGTAAATAGTGATGGTTTAATTAACAGTACCTTGTCTCCAATTGTCTTAATATTAGCAAATATATTTTTGGTATTATTAGTGGTAGGTATTATTTTTAGCATCACAGGAAAGGATACTTTAAACAAAAGATTGAAAAAAGGTTTTAGAATTGCTTTTTGGCTTTTGGCGGCTATATATGCAATATGTGGATATTCTGTTGTTTTAATGTTGTATTTTCCCGGTAGTGGTTTTAAAGATTGGTTAATCACCACGGCCATGACTACCATGAATCATCAGTATTTTGCTACTTGGTTTTATGATTCATACGATGTTAATTTAGTTATGGCAAATAACGTTGTAATAGAATCAGGTGAAGATACTAATCCTGATTTGATAACATTTAAAGAACCAAATTTTAATCAGACGACATACGAAAATGAATTTGAGAAAGCAGTTTTAACTAAAGATCCAGGAAATGATTTATATAAAATTATTGACATAAGTGGTGATGGTTACAGAGGAAAATTAGCAGTAATTTATGATCCATCAAAAGTAAAACTTGCCATTTCCCAAGGAACTGGTACTACTCTTGATAATTCATATGGACAGTATATAACTACCATGGCTAAAAGATATAATGCTGTAATTGCCATAAATGGTGGCGGTTTCTTTGACCCAGATTGGAATTCGACAGGTGGAGTACCACACGGAGTTGTTATATCAGAGGGGAAATTGATTGCCAATAATTCAAGAGCAAATGGTACTGGCGGTATAATTGGTTTCAATGCCGATAATAAACTTATTCTTTCACGTATGTCTGCTTGGGAAGCAGTTAACAGCGGAATAAGAGATGCAGTCGATTTTGGACCATTCTTGATTGTAAATGGTAAGGCATCCTTTGTAAAAGGAAATGGTGGTTGGGGGGAAGCCCCTAGAACTGCTATTGGACAGAGAGCAGATGGAATTGTTTTGTTACTTGCAATTGATGGTCGTCAAATTGGAAGCATCGGTGCTGATATGGATGATTTAACGGAGGTTATGTTGAATTACGGCGCTATTAATGCTGCTAATTTAGATGGAGGAACATCGACGGCTATGGCTTTGAATGGTGAAATAATTTCAAATCCAAGAAACGGTTATTATCAGGCTCAAACTAGACCTGTTCCAAATGCTTGGATTGTAGTACCTTAATTAAAAAGATTTCTTATTGAAATCTTTTTGTTTACATAGCATAAAATGTAAAATTTTGTCTAAACTATTGAATTTGGAAATACATTAATATATCCTTAAAATAGGGAAGGTGATAGAGTGATATATCCGTCTATTGATAAGCTTCTAAATATTGTCGATTCAAAATATCAATTAGTTCATATCGCAGCACGTAGAAGCAAGGAAATAACTGTTACAGGACATTTACAAATGCCATCTAATAAGTACGTATCAAAAAAAAATATTGGTAGAGCTTTAGAAGAGATTGCTGAAGGTTATATAAAAATAAGACAGTAACTATTGTAAAATACTGTCTTTTATTTTGCTTAAGATAAGCTTTTATTATATAATTTTTGTGGGTGGTTATATGCAAATAAATAAATTTACGAAGAAAAAAAACGGTATGTATAATATTTTATTAGAAGATGATAGTACGATAACAGTTTATGAAGATATAATTTTAAAGTACGATTTACTTTTAAAAAAGAAAATCGATGATGATTTAAAAAATAAAATTATGAAGGAAAATGAAATTTATGTTGCCTATAATATGGCTATAAAATATATAACTACTAGGATGCGTAGTAAGAATGAGGTTACTAGTTATCTTAGCAGTAGGGAATTTAGTAAGGATACAATAGCTAAAGTAATAATAATGTTGGAAAAAGATAGGTACATAGATGATATAAGTTATGCAGAATTTTTTATAAATGATAAGATTAATTTAAGTAATGATGGACCTAACAAAATTGTCAATGAGCTTTTGAATAGAGGTATAAATAAAAGTATTATCGAAGATAAAATTAGTCTATTTAAAAATGATTTAGAACTTGAGAAAATCAATAAAATTGCTGATAAATTGATTAATACTAACAGAAATAAAAGCTCTTATATTTTAAAAAATAAGATAAATAATTATCTTATTAATTTAGGATATACTAAATCTTTAATAAATGATGTTCTGTCTTCTAAGGATTTTAGCGATGATAGTGATATTTATAAAAAAGAATATAATAAAGTTTATAATAAGTTAGCAAAAAAATATTCAGGAAAAGAATTAGAATATAAGATTAGACAAAAAATGTATAATTTAGGTTTTAGAAATAATGATGATTTTTAGATCAAAATAAAAGGTATTGTGGATTTTCCACAATACCTTTATTTTAGTTAGTTATATTATAAACGTAATTTTCATATTGTTCTTTTAAGTCTTTATCTTCAATAGTAAGATCATTATCTTCTCTTAATTTAATTAGAGCTTTTGCACTTATTTTATCATCATCATTTGCTTTTTCTTTTGCTAGTGTTTCGATAATTTCTTCTTTAACTTCTTCTAGTTTAGGTTTTTCTTTTTGATTAGTTTTAAGAATTATATGATATCCGAATTGTGTTTTTACAGGTTCTTTTGTATATTCACCAACGTTAAGTTTAATAGCAGCTTCATAGAATTCATCAACCATATCGCCACGACCAAATTCACCAAGAGCACCACCATTAGCAGCACTACCATCTTTTGAATATTCTTTGGCAAGAGTTGCAAAATCTTCTCCATTATTAAGTCTTGTAATCAATTCTTTTGCTTGTTCAAGAGCCTTTTCTTCGGCAGCCTTCTTTTCGTCATCAGTAGCATCATCGCTGTAGTCAGCTGTTATAAGTATATGACTAGCTTCAATGTTACCATAAGTTTTTTCTTCATAATATTTTTCTATTTCACTATCGGTTACTAATGATTTAGCATAATCTTCGATTGCTGAATTTCTTTTATAGCTAAGTGATAGATAAGCCTTTAAATCATCATCATTATATATATATATTCCATATGACTGTTGATATTTGGCTAATAAATATGAATCATAAGATGAATACATACTGTTGTAATAGTAATTATAATATTGATGTTCTTGATCGACGAAATCAGAAACATATTTCTTTTCCTCATCTGTTTCAGGATACTTTGGTCCCAATATTTTTTCATCCATCATGTCGATTAAAACATTTAAGGCATATGATTTCTTCATTCTTTGATACAATTCATCGACTGATATACCACCATCTTTAAGACTTAAAACAGCTTCTTGTCCATTTGATAAAACTGGTACTTTTCCACATCCAGTTAATAAAAGTAATGTAATTAACATACTTAAAAAAATCTTTTTCATCTAAATTCCTCCTCAAGATACAATAATATAATAACAAAATTTCTATAAATTAACAATTATTTTATGCAATTTTCATTATAGTCCGAACCTTTTTAGCATTCTACCATAAAATAATGTGAGTAATAAAAAAAGGAGGACTAAATTATGGGTAATTATGTTTCATCATCTGCTATCGTTTTAGTATTGTTCATCTTACTAGTAATAATTCTAGGTGCCTGCATATAATTAAGGAGGTGAATCAACTTGCAAAATGTTGAAAACAGCTGTTCAAAACACAGTAATACTAGTGGTTATGTAATAATTTTGGTAATTTACATACTACTAGCAATTATAATTGGTGAATTTTTTTCTTACTAATAACTAAAAAAAAGCAAGGTAGTCTTGCTTTTTTAGTTTATTTTAATAATAGCATTTAAATTTATTAGTCTGTTTTTATTTTGTTATAAATATCTTTAACATCTTCTAATAGATCTTTATTAAATGAATGTGTCAAGTTATCATTTTTATACCTTGGAGTAAGATGAACATGATAGTGTTTTACATCCTGACCATAAAAATTATTTTGAGCTAAAGTTAAGCCATCAATATTCAATTTTTCTTTAAGCATTTTATAAATTTCTTTACTGACTTTATGGATATGTAACAGTTCTTCGTCAGTGATATCTAGCATAGTTTCAAAGTGTCTTTTTAATATCACAAGACAATCACCATTAGTAGAAGGATTGATGTCCATGAATACTTTAACTATATCATCTTCATACAAAGTCATACTTGGAATTTCACCATTTACTATTTTACAAAAAATACAATCCATGAAATAAATCACCTCACATATTTATTTTAACAAAAAAAAGAAAATGCATAAAGCATTTTTGGGTGAATTCAGCAATATCATTATTATATTGTTCCAATATCTAACTCTTTATTCACTAAAATTATAATTTAGTGTTATAATAACTTGTAGATGAGGTGGCGTATGCTAAAAATAGATAAACTAAATGTGATAGTTAAAGATAAAAAAATATTAAATGATTTCAGCATAGATATAAAAGATGGTGAAATACATGCGATAATGGGACCTAATGGAACAGGTAAATCGACTCTTTCTAAAGTTATAATGGGAAACAAAAACTATAAAATTGAAAGTGGAAAAATTGTTTTTAATGGCGATGTTATTAATGATTTAGAAACAGATGAAAGAGCAAGACGAGGAATTTTTCTATCAATGCAAAATCCAATTAGTATCGAAGGCGTGCAAAATAGCGAATTTATTAAGACAGCAATCAACGCAAGAAGAAATACGCCGATAGGTCTTTATGAATTTATAAAAGAAATTACCGCTAAAGCTAGTGAACTCGATTTAAAAGAGGACATGATTCATAGAGCTATAAATGTAGGAGCTAGTGGTGGTGAAAGAAAGAAAAATGAAGTTTTGCAAATATCACTTTTGAAACCTAGTTTTATTATTTTGGACGAGCTTGATTCTGGACTCGATGTCGATAGCTTAAAAAAAGTTTGTGAAAGCCTAAACAAATATTTAGAAGAAAATCCCAAAACGTCAGTACTTATAATTACTCATTATCCAAGAATTCTAGAATATATAAAACCTCGCTATGTTCATATGATGGTAAATGGAAAGATAGTTAAAACAGGAAATTTAACTCTTGCTCTAGAAATTGAAAAAAGTGGATATTCTGATACATTTAATATAAGTGAGAATAAAGTTTATGAATAAATTATTTATAGATAACAGTATAAATATCGAAGATATTGTAATAGATCAAGATTTAGATTTAAAGATTGATTTTAAAGATGAAAAGAAAAATCTTACTATAAATGTTTTACCTAATGTTTGCCTAAGAGTCTTTGATACTAGTAATAATACGAAAAATAGCATTACTTATAACATAAGTGAAAATACACAAGTAATAATAAATAAATTCTCTATTGATTGTAGTGATGAGATAACTTTAAATATAAACAAAGAAAATGCTAAAATAACTTTTAATACAAGTCTTATTAATTATAGTGATAATACATATAGACAAACAGTAAATCATAATTGTATGAATTCAGAAAGTAAGATAAAAAATCATGCTTTAAATATTTTAGATAATGAGTTAAAACTAGTAGTTAATGGCATAGTTAAAAAGAATAGTAAAAATACTATTTTTAGACAAGATAATAAAATAATTAACTTAAAAGATGGCAATAGTTTTATATTTCCCAATTTGATTGTCGACAATCACGATATTGAAGCGAGTCATTCTGCCTATATTGGTAAATTTGATGAAGATGTAATATTTTATTTAATGACGCGAGGATTAACTAGAAAAGATGCTAATAGTCTTTTAATTAAAGCTTTTCTTATTAATAATATGAGCCTTGAAGAAAATGAAATTGCTATATTAGATGCTGTTGTAAAAAATGTTTAATAATATAGATGTCGATTGGAGGTGAAAAAGTGAATAGAGAAGATTTTGAAATATTAAATGATGGTCTTATTTATTTTGATAATGCTGCAACTACAATGAAACCTAAAAAAGTAGTAAATGCTATTGTTGATTATTATACTAAGTACACAGCAAATGCCCACAGAGGTGATTACGATAACAGTCTTATTGTAGATGATAAGTATGAAGGTGTAAGAGACAAAGTGAGAAAATTTATAAATGCTAAGACGAATAGTGAAATAGTATTTACTAAAGGTTCAACGGAATCTTTTAATATGATAGTCTTTGGCTTTATGAGTTATTATTTAAAAAGAGGCGATGAGGTTATTTTATCGAAAGAAGAACACGCTTCGAATATTTTACCTTGGCAATCTTTAGCTAAGAGGATAGGCTTTACTATAAAATATGCTTCTCTTAATGAAAATTATGAATTAACTTTAGAAAATATTGAAAAAGAAATAAATGATAATACGAAAGTAATTTCTCTTGCTCACATAACTAACACGATAGGCGATGTAAGAGATGTTGAACAGATAGGAAAACTTTGTGAAAAACATAATATTTTGTTTGTTCTTGATGCGACGCAAAGTATAGGACATATTAAAGTAGATGTACAAAAATTCAATATAAGTTTCTTAGGCTTTTCTGCACACAAGATGCTTGGTCCTACTGGCGTCGGTGTATTGTATGGTAAAAAAGAACTTTTAGAAAATTTAGTTCCAATCGAACTTGGTGGAGGTATGAACGTATCATTTTCAAGTTTCGGAAATTATACTTTAAAAGAGCTACCGGCTCGTCTTGAGGCTGGAACCAGAAATATAGCAGGTGTAATAGGAATGGGAGAAGCTATAGATTATTTGGAAGAAATAGGTCTTTCTAACATTCATAATTACGAAGTTGAATTAAAAAAATATTTAATAGATAAGCTAAGTAAGGTAAAAAACATTAAAATTTATAATAAAAATACTAATTCTGGAATAGTACTTTTTAACGTTGGTGATTACTTTAGCCAAGATGTTGCAATTTATTTAAATCAATTTAAAATATGTATTAGAGCAGGAAATCATTGTGCTAAAATGTTAGAAGAGGTAATTTGCACTACCAATACTTGTCGTGTTAGCTTGTACTTTTATAATACAAAAGAGGAAATTGACAAGTTAGTAGAAGCTTTAGAACAGCAAGATAAAATATTAGATACTCTAGTATAGAAAGAAAGGAAGAATAAAAATGGATAGTAAATTAAAAAGAGATATTATGTTAGATAATTATGAGAATCCTCAAAATAGAGGAATACCTCTTGATGATTCATATGTAAAAATTAATTCAAGAAGTGACTCTTGCGTCGATAATATTGACATCGCTGCTAAAATAAAAGATGGTATAATTGAGGATATCAGATTTGATGGAGAAGCCTGTGCGATTTGTACTTCGGCATCGTCTATAATTACTAAAGAATTAAAAGGTAAAACTAAGGAGGAAGCTAAGAGTATAATCGATAATTTTGAAAGAATGATAAATGAGCTACCTTATAATGATGAGGTGTTAGGTGAACTTAATATATATAATGAAGTGTATAAGCAGCCTAGTAGAAAAAATTGCGCTCTTTTGCCTGCAAAGTCTGTGAAAAAAATAATTGAATCTAAATAACTAGAGGAGGTGTTCTTTGTGGAATTAGTAGGGTTAACAAAAGAAAATATTCGTAAAATATCAGAAATAAAACATGAAGAACAGTGGGTTCTAGATTATAGACTTAAAAGTTATGAGCTTTTTAAAAAGGAAGCTATGCCTTCTTTTGGACCAAAGTACGAAATTGATTTTGATAAAGTTGTCTACTATAAAAATGAAGATATTAGTGATATTAAAGATAATTGGAATAATGTTGATTCTTGTGTAAAAGACGAATTTAAATCGTTAGGAGTAATAGATAGCGAAAAGTATTTATCAGGTATAGGTGTTCAGTATGAAAGTGAAGTAATATATCACAATATGCTAGAAGAACTTGTTAAGAAAAACGTTATTTTTACATCGATAGAAGTAGCTATGAAGAAATATCCTGATCTTGTAAAAAAGTATTTTGGTAAAATAGTAAGCAATGCTGATAATAAGTTTGCATCTCTTAATGGGGCTGTTTTTTCGGGAGGAAGCTTTATCTACATCCCACCTAATACTACCTTAGATAGACCGCTTCAAAGTTATTTTAGAATAAATTCTCGTAGTATGGGACAATTTGAAAGAACCCTTATTATCGTTGATGATAACAGCGATTTACATTACGTTGAGGGGTGTACAGCTCCAACTTATAGTGATTCTAGTCTTCATGCTGCTGTGGTAGAAATATATGTTGGTAAAAATAGTCACTGTCGTTATACGACTATTCAAAATTGGGCTGTCAACGTTTTAAATCTTGTTACTAAAAGGGCACTAGTTGAAGAAAATGGTGTTATGGAATGGATAGACGGAAATATAGGAAGCCGTGCTACAATGAAATATCCTGCCTGTATATTAAAAGGTGATAATTCTTCAGGAACTTGTATAACCATTAGTGTTGCTAGTAAAAATCAACAGCAAGATAGTGGAGCTAAAATGATTCATATTGGAAAAAATACTACTAGTAATATAATTTCCAAAAGCATTGCAAGAAATGGTGGTAATGCAACTTATCGGGGAATGGTAGACATCAAAAAAAGTGCTACAGGCAGTAAAGCTATTGTTAAGTGTGATTCGCTTATATTAGATAAAAAATCAAAAAGTGATGCTTATCCAACTAATATTTGTCGAACTGATTTAAGTAATATTGAACATGAGGCTACGGTTTCTAGAATAAATGAAGATAATCTTTTTTACCTTATGTCACGTGGATTAACCGAACAAAAAGCAACCGAATTAATAGTGTTAGGATTTATCGAAAAATTTAGAGAAGAACTACCTATGGAATATGCATTAGAATTAAATCAACTTTTAAAAAGAAATTTATAAAACTTTAGTTTTGCTAAATATAGTATGTTATTTATGAAAGAAAAATATTTTTCTAAAAAGAATTTTATTTTTCTTTCTTTTTTTACTTTTAAATCTTTTGTTTCGTTGATTTGTGCGAATAAAAAAAAGATGCTAGAGTATCCTAATGAAAGGAGGGAAAACTATTCTAAATCAGATTGTTTTAGTTGGAAGATTAGTTAAAGATCCCGAGTTAATAGAAACAGAAAATAATAAGAAAGTTTCTAATATAACTTTGGCTATCCCTAGAAGCTTTAAGAACATGAATGGTGAATATGAAACAGATTTTATAAATTGTGTTCTTTGGGATTCGGTAGCTAAATCTACTGTTGAATACTGTAAGAAAGGAAATATAGTTGGTGTAAAAGGGAGAATTCAAAGTAGAGTAGTGGAAAAAGAGGATGAGACTAAAAAGTATTATACAGAAGTAGTAGCTGAAAAGGTTACTTTTTTATCAACGGACAATAAAGGTAAATAGTAAAAGAGTTTCTATTTAGTTAACTTCAAACAAAACAACTTTCTTATTAAATATAATGTAATTAATCTGAAAGGGTGATTTAATGGTTTTGTTTGGAAAACGGCTAAAAGAACTTAGAAAAAAGTCTAAGATGACACAACAAGAACTTGGTAATGCTATTAATGTCACTAAAGTAAGTATTTGTTGTTATGAAAAAGGGACTAGAGTACCATCACTAGAAACTTTAATAGATATTTCTAATCTTTTTAAAGTTGATTTAGATTACCTTATCGGAAATGATACTTATGTCGTAAGTGAAGAAAGTAATGATTATTTAGTACCTATGTCGAAAGAAGAAATAGATTTAGTAAAAGAACTCAGAAAACATATCGAGGTATATACAAAATTAATAGATGATCCCAAAAGAATGTTGGAGTTTATTGATAAAAAGGTAAGATAGTTAAAGTTATAAGGAGATAAGCTTATAACTTTTTCTGTTTAATCGAAAAAAAATCAATTTATTACAAAAAAATGTTAAAAATTAAATTATTAAGTGATATAATAGAGCATAAAAATTAAGAAGGAAGGGTTTACTATGAGTAAAGAAAAAAGATTTAAAAATAAAAAAATATTATTGGTAGGTATAGTTGTGGCCATAATAATATTTTTTGTTATATTAGCTATAGTAATTAAAAATGAAAATAAAAAAGAACTTAATAAAGAACCACAAATAATTAATGATAATATTAGTAACAATGAATTTTATTATAATGATAAAAATTATAATTATAGTTCTGATGAAAACAAAAGTACTAATGATTTAGTAAAAGAAGAGAATAAAGAAAATAATGCCAGTGAAGAAAAAAATAATTTAGATAGAGATAAAGATGAAATTTCTAGCAGTAATAATAGTCAATCTTTTTTAGAAGAAGAACAAAATGATAAGGAAGAATTTAATGATAATTCAAATAATCAGGTTGAATCTTCTATTGAACAAAACAATTCTAGTATTAATGATGAAATTAGTGATTATAATCTAAGAAAAATTAATGTTTATAATAATTGCCCAAATATTTCAAAAAATATAGAAACTTTTTATAGTGATGAAAATTATGATTATCAATCAAATAATTTTCAAACTAGTTGTACTTATGTAACTATTAGTGGTAAGGAATATTTACTAAGAGATGCTTTGTATAAAAATTTAGTTACAATTGAAGAATTAGAAGATATTGGTGTTTTCTTTAAAAAGAATTTAAAAAATAAATTAACTAAGGGCATAATTATCGATGATAGATGTGGTATAACTGCTCAAGCTATTGAAACATTTTATAGTGATAATAATTATGATTATCAATTTAATTCTATAAAAAGTAGTTGTATTTATGCGATTGTTAATGGTAAAGAATATACTATTAAAAAAGCTCTAAATGATAAGATAATTACTATTGAAGAAGCTTCAAACGCTGGACTACATTTTACTAGAAAAAGTAAAAATAACGTTCTTTATTAATAATAATTTTATTAATGATATTTTTTCCCTTTTAGGCCATTATAATATTATGATAATTATTTGTATATTTCATTATAAATAATATTTGTTTGTTAAAAAATACTTACTTATTACAACATAGGTGTTATAATATTGTTATCATAGGGAGGGCACATGAATATTATTGATATTATAAATAAAAAAAGAAATAATTTAGAACTTTCTCGTGAAGAGTTAGAATTTGCTTTTAATGGTTATAGTAATAAGACTGTTGAAGATTATCAGATGTCATCTTTATTAATGGCTATTTGTATAAGGGGAATGTCGGATAGGGAAATTTTTGATTTGGTTGATATTTTTATAAAAAGTGGAGAAACCTTAGATTTATCAGGAATAGAGGGTGTAAAGGTCGATAAACATTCAACTGGTGGTGTAGGAGATAAAACAACACTTGTAATTGCACCTATTCTTGCTTCTCTTGGTATTAAAGTCGCAAAGATGAGTGGTCGTGGTCTTGGACATACGGGAGGAACAATCGATAAATTAGAGGCCATCCCTAACTTTAAGGTTAATTTGACAAAGGATGAATTCTTAAAAGAGTTAGAAGATATTGGTATGGTGGTATCAAGTCAAACTGATTCTTTAGTTCCACTCGATAAAGTTATTTACGCTTTAAGGGATGTAACGGCTACGGTTGAATCGATTCCCTTAATAGCAGTAAGTATAATGAGTAAAAAAATAGCAAGTGGTGCAGATAAAATATTAATAGACATTAAAGTTGGAAAAGGTGCTTTAATTAAAAATAGAAATGATGCTAATGTTCTTAAAGATTTAATGATAAGAATTGGTTCTTTTTATGGTAAGGAAGTAAAATGTCTTATTTCTAATATGGATATGCCTTTGGGCTTTTGTGTAGGTAATGCTTTAGAAGTAGCTGAGGCTATTGCCATACTAGATGGAAAAGTTAAAAATAATTTATATAATTTATGTATAGAAATAGCTATGAATATGGTAAGTATGGCTAATTCAATATCGTTAATGGAAGCAAGAAAAAAAGTAGTTGGAGCGATTGAATCTGGGGAAGCTTATAAAAAATTTATGGAGTTTATATCTTATCAAAATGGTGATATTAACAATATGTTAATAAGTAATAATAAGATGGAAATAAAGTCTTTAAAAAGTGGAGTTATCAAGTCTATAGATGCCCTTAAAGTTGGCGAAGTATCTTTGCATCTTGGTAGTGGTAGAGTAAAAAAAGACGACAAAATTGACTATGGTGTAGGAGTATTTTTGAATAAGACAGTTGGTGATAGGGTAGCGGTTAACGATACTCTATGTACGCTTTACTACAACAAAGTAAAAGATGATTTTGGTATAATTGAAGCATTTGAAATTGAATAAATATTTAGGCTCTAGAAATTCTAGAGCCTTTTGTTAGTTAAAATAAATTAAAATTTATAAGATCTTTTAAACTGTTATATAAGTATTTGAAATAATTCATTTTTTTTACTGATTCGCCTGCTATTAAGTCGGAACTTTTTATTGTTTTATTATTATATATAACATCTATTCTTCCAATAGTGGTACCTTTTTCAATGGGAAGAGTTATATCATTTAATGTTATCTTTGTTTCGTAATTAATGTTGACATCACTTTTTTTACCTAATATAGATAATTCTTCCTTTGTTACAACTTGCAATTCGTCTTTGTCTGACTTATCTATTTTTATTTTGTCTACGACAGTTCCTTTTTCTTTTATTAGATTTATTTTATAGCTATTAAATCCATAATCTAAAAGTTCTGTTGTTTCTTCATTCCTTACTTTACTAACATCTTCTCCTAAAACGATTGCTATAAGTCGCATATTATCTCTTTTGGCTGTTACGGCCATAGTATATCCAGCATCATCAGTGTAACCGGTTTTTAGACCATCTGCACCTTCATAAAATCTTACTAATTTATTAGTATTTACAACCCAATATTTATTAGGAGTATCTTTTCTTATATAATCTTCATATACAGAAGAAAATCTTAATATTTCATCGTGTGTTAATAATTCGCGAGCAATTAAAGATAAATCATATGCAGTTGAATGGTGTCCTTCTTCGTCTAACCCGGTGCAATTTTTAAAAACAGTGTTTTTGGCTCCTATTTCCTTAACTTTATCATTCATGAGTTTAACGAAGGCTGTTTCTGTTCCTGCAATTCTCTCAGCAAGAGCAACAGTAGCATCATTAGCACTAGCCATTGACATTCCTTTGAATAAATCTTCAACACTCATTTTTTCGCCAGCTGTCAACCAAATCTGAGTTCCTCCCATACTACTAGCATTGCTACTGGCGGTTACAATATCATCCCATTTTAGATTGCCACTTTCAATATTTTCAAGAATTATAATTTGGGCTACCATTTTAGTAAGAGAAGCAATTGAAACCTCTTCATCTTTGTTTTTTTCGAAAAGTATTTCCCCAGTTGTAGCTTCTACTAATATTCCACTTTTAGCGTTTTCTAGTAAAGTGGGTTCTTCTTTATCTGTTACTGCCAAGGTACTAAGTGGCAGACATAAAAATACTGTAATTAATATAAAAAACTTCTTCATAATCCCTCCTAATAAAAAATATGATATTATTGTCATAGTAATAACTAAATTTATGTTATAATTAATATGATTGAGAGGAGTAGAAAATGGCAAAGAGTAGTAAAAAGAAAAATGATGTATTGTTTATTGGCGGTTTAGTAATAGCAATAGTAGTTGTCTTAGGATTATCTTTTTCTATCTTATATAATGATAATTTTAAGGATTCAGACAATGATACTAATAGTAATGAAAGTAAAGATGAGGTTGTACATGTTCCATCAGAAGAGGAGTTAAAATTAGAAAAACTTGAAAATATTAATGAAAAATTAGATTTTTTCAAAATGGAATATATTGACAGATATTTAGCATATAAAGAGAAGAATCCAAATTTAGACATAGAGAAAATAATTGTTTACGTAAATATCGGACTCGATCAACAATTTTATACTAATGTTCACGATAGTCCTAATCAGGATACGAATAAAATTCTTGTGAATAAGTATAATAAGCTAGCTAGTGATTTTGTCCCAAGTGGGCTAGAAGAAATTAATCCTAATTATTCTTCTGGTAAAAAAATGTTAGAAAGAAATGCGAGAATTGCCTTTGAAAATCTTGCTAAAGATGCTCAAAGTGAAGGCTTCAATATAAGAGCTGTTTCAACTTATAGAAGCTATGAATATCAGGAAAATTTGTATTCTAATTATGTTAAAATGGACGGTGTTGAAAATGCCGATACTTATTCTGCTCGTGCTGGATATTCAGAACATCAAACAGGTCTTGCAATGGATGTTGATAATAAAGTTTCAGCTTACACAGATTTTGGAAATACTAGGGAATTTGATTGGATGCAGGAAAATGCTTATAAATATGGATTTATTTTAAGGTATACGAAAGAAAATGAATTTATAACTGGATATCAAAATGAACCATGGCATTATCGTTATGTTGGAGTTGAAATAGCAACCTATATTCATAATAACCCAATGACATATGAAGAATATTTTGTAAGATTTTTGGATAAATAGTATAAAAAACTAAATAAAAACAGCTAATTTTTGACAAGTAAGTGAATAATTGCTTATTTGTTTTTTTATTTACAAGAAATGCAACTTAGAAAAAATATTATAAATGCAGTAGTCAATTTAGTTGTTATGTAAACTATAAAACTAAAAAAATGTTCTTTTTTAGGAAAAGATAGATTTAAGTGTAATGATATAAGTAGAGGTGATTTAATGCTAAATTTAATCGGTGATAACACGAAAGAGTTATATAACTTAAAAATATCTAAATTAAATAAAGTAGAATTAACAAAAATAAAAGAGGGAGAAAAGATA
>CANQHY010000017.1 GCA_947623975.1 uncultured Bacilli bacterium | reverse complement strand
CCCTTAGCTAATAATAAAATTCATACACTAGCTATGATAGAGCATAAACAATCTTTTAAAAATTTTAATTTAATTTGCTTTACTTTCGAAAAGTCGTTCTACAAGTTCTTCCTTAGTAACATTTTTAGATACTATTTTTATTCTATTATCTAAAATGTTTCCATATTCTCCCTTACTCATAAGTACTAACGAGTCAAAATTATCATTACTAAGTATTTTTAATAGTCCCTTTACTGATAAATCATCAATACTACCATTAGAATATCTATAAATATTGGTATTGCCAACTTTTGATATTATAGTCTTATTTTCTCCCACTATAGCACTAGAAAAAGAGCCTAACGCAAATTCTTGTTCTTCTAATTTTTCTTTAATATTAACAAGTTTATTTAAATATTCACCATAAATTCTGTCGATATTTAAATAAATACTATCATTTAAAGAAGAAAACCAATTATTTATGTCATCTTCTATTTTAAATAACAACTCCTCATCTGCAAAATCATTGAATACTGCAAATAACTTAAAATTTTCATTATTTGGGTGTGGAGTAATTGCCACTACACTTTTTAATTCTTTTTCTTCTTCAGTAACTCCAATAATTTGTTTTTCTAGCAATGATAAAATTTCTTCCTCGCTCATTTCTTTTTCATCTAAATTCATTTTTTACACCTCTTTATTTCTTTAAAAATTCTATTTTTTCTGTAAGTCCTACGACATTATCAACTGGCATTGAGAAGCAAATTCCTCTTCCTTCTTTAGAAAGTCCAACGGCATCTGTTACCTCCTGCATAACTTTCTTTTTATTTTCTTTTTCTGTTAATATTAATACAACATCTTTTTCTGGTTCTATAGTAATACCTAAAAATTTAGTTGCCTCTTTGGAACCTAGTCCAATTCCATTAATAAGTGTTCCGCCATTTGCTCCAACTCTTTTAGCGGCATCCATTGCTAAAGAAGAATATCCTTCTAATACAATTAAAACTATTAACTCATATTCTTTATTTTTCTTCACAATGTACTCCTCCTCTACAAACTTTCTATCATTGTATTGATTGGACAAATACCTAGTAGCACTTGTTATAGGTATAGTAAATGCTATTCCATATCCTGGTCTATAGATTTCAATTTTATTTTGTAAATCATATAGAAGCTTAGATTCTAATTTTTCTGGTATTATACTAAGAATTACATTTTTCTTAATTTCATCAAGTCCAAAATAATCCATAAGTGAACTTGAAGCTGTACCTTTTCCGTTTATCTTGAAAGAATATGTTATTTTATGTCTTTTATAAAGTCTCAAAATTTTATCGTCTTTTCCTCTATCAGTTATTGTTACTAGTACTTTCGTTTTTACTATTTCCTCTTTCATAGTCCCTCCCTAATAATCAATAATTTCTTCGTTATAAATTGGGTCATTATAATTAGTTTTTGTTTTGATTTTATAGATAAGTCCTACTAGTTGAACAGTTATTAAAGGAATTGTAGCAACGATAGCAACTAAACCAAAAGCATCAGTTAAAACATTTCGCTCTAAAGACTCAGCAATACCTATTGCAAATGGAAGAAGAAAGGTTGCAGTCATTGTACCAGACGCTACTCCTCCAGAATCAAAAGCAATAGTAGTAAATATTGGTGGTACAAAGAAGGACAAGGCAAGTGCTACGATATAACCAGGCAACAAAAAGTACCAAATAGATATCCCTGTTATAACTCTTAATATCGAAAGTCCTGCAGCAATTCCTACACCAACTGCAAGCGACAAATCCATTGTTTTTTTCTTAATATTACCATTAGTTATATCCTCGATTTGCTCTGTCAAAACGGCTACAGCCGGCTCACTAGAGACAATAAAATATCCTAAAATCATTCCTAGCGGTATCAAGATATAAGTGTATTTCGCTAATACCTTACCAACTGTATATCCCATCGGCAAAAAGCCAACATTTACTCCGGTTAAAAAGATAACAAGACCTAAATAGGTATAAACTAATCCTTTAAAAATTTTTATTAATTCTTTTTTATCTAATTTTAAAAATATAAAATTATATATAAGAAACATAATTACAATTGGTCCTAAGGAAGCAATCACCTCTTTCAAATAAATTGGTAAAGCTTTAAGATATATATTTATGATCTCTAAAAAAGATTGTGCAGTAGTTACTGTAATTTGATTGTATGATGATTTAGTATTATAAATAAGTCCTAATAACAAAACAATTATCACAGGTCCAACAGAACAAAAAGAAATCATTCCAAAAGTATCTTCTTTTTTCTTAGAATCACTACGCATTGCGGATAGTCCTGCACCAAGTGCAATAATTAGTGGAACACTCAAAGGTCCAGTTGTAACACCACCGGCATCAAATGCTAAAGGAACAAATTCCTGTGGTGTGAAATAAGCAAGGACAAAAGACAACACACATAAAAAAATTAGTAAATATGAATACTTTATTTGAAATAACATTCTAACAGCAGCTATTAATAAGAAAATTCCTACACCAATTCCTACTGTATAGACTAAAACATTACTAGAAACAGATGGAACTTCACTCGCCAAAACATTTAAATCGGGTTCAGCAATAGTTACTATAAAACCTATTAAGAAACACATAAACAAGACAAAAGGAATACTTTTTTTCTTTGTCAAATGAGTACCTATCTTCTCCCCTATTTCAATCATCGATATATCAGCGCCAATATCAAAAAGGCACATTCCAATTATAAGAAAAAGAGAGCCTATTAAAAAGGAAGGCACTAAGCTTGTTATAGAATTATTAGAAAAAATTAAACTGATTATTAAAACGATAACTGTTATTGGTAATATTGATTTAACAGAAGCTTTTATTTTATTAAACATTAACTCTTTCAAAATAATTCCTCCTATCATCAATTGTTAACTTTATTATAACAAATACTAAAAAAAAAGAAAATATAAATCGATATATTTTCTAGTAACTATATATTCCGTGAATTTTTTGTCTATCTATTTCCGTTATATCATTCATAACCCAAGCATCATCATCCTTTGTTACTGTTAAATCCAAAGTATATTTAACTCTATCGGATATTTTACTAATTGCATCTATTTTATAATCTAAGAATTTTCCTTTATCGATCGTACCATCATCTTTTATAAATTCATCTTGATTATTTAATAAATAATTATCTGCAGCACTTATTGCCTTGCTATAATCGTATACTTCTATTTCTACTTTTACTGTCGCTGTTTTTCCGTCTACAGTTTCTTCTTTTACTGTATAAACTAAATCTTTATATTGTTTTTCCATAGCCTTCTTGTATTCTTCTTTTTGTTCTTCAGTAAGTTCATAATCTTGATCTAATGTATAGTCTAGTTGTTCTAACACTTTACTATCCATTTTTTGATATTTGTTTAAGAACTCTTCAACTCTTTTAGTAGGCGTATTCATCAAATTATCACATCCTACTACCAAGAAGAAAGCTAATAAAAACAGTAATATTTTTTTCATAAAAAATCCTCCCATTAGTATTTTTTACCAAGCAAAAGATTTTTATACATTTTAAAATTTTAGTCTTTCTTAAGAATTTTTTTCTTTGATTCTTTACTTACTACAGAAGATATTTTAGAGTCGTCACTATTTGTAGTTGTTTCCTTTAATTCTAAAATTTTACTCCTTTCTAAATTAGAAAAAACTCTATTATTTATACAACCAGATTTCAATGCTAAAATGAGAGCTTCTCTAACTGGTAAAAACTCTAGAAATTCTTTAAACTTTGGACTTTCCATAAATTCTTTTATTTCCTCTAAGTCAGTATCAGTTAAGATGTCATCAATTTTCTTGTCCGTTAATCTATCGTTTTTATTATCCGAATTTTTAGTACTATCATGTATAGATATTTCTTCGTTTTTATTTTGAAGCTCATACTGTAATTTTTTTATTAATGAGTAAAATGCCTCATAATCTTTTAAATCTAAATCAACAGTTTCTTCTTTGCTACAATAAGCCTTTATTAAACCTTTTTCATAATCACTAAGTTTATCTATTAACTCTTTTAATAAATTCATATCGTTTTTTCCAGGAAATATTTCATAAAATATTTCCTGACCATAAGTTTTTCTTGTTTTATAATTAAAAATGTTTTTCCCTTTAAATTGAATATTAATCGGTACAGTAACTGCTGAAGAATCAAGGTAATTAGCTAGGTTTGCTCTATACTTAGAATGCTTAAGTTTTAGCAAGGCTCTATTTAATATTACTCTAACTCTTTCTCTAGTTATTCCTAATCGTATTCCAATCTCATTTGAATCAATATGAACATCTTCTAAAAAGCCAAAACTCAAACTGACAATATAAAATTCCCTAGGTGATAAAACATTCCACATTGCCTGTATAGTATCCTTTTTAATCAAAGATTTAATAGCATCTTCTTCGGTATTTTGATTTATATCTTCAATAAAATCACCAAATTCATCATTTTTATCTTCCCCTACTAAACTATTAAGACTTATCGTGTCTTCTTTTATTTTTTCAAAATCTATAACTTGTTGTAATGGCATATTTAGAGCTTTAGCTGTTTCTATCTCGCTAGGTATTCTATTTAATTTACTAACTAAAAGATTCTTCTTTTTCATATAATCGGATAATCTATCCAACGTACTAACCGGTATTCTAATATTCCTTGCTTTATCTTTTATTGCCCTTTCAATAAATCTCTTGATATTAGTAGTAGCGTAAGTCGAAAGTCTAGTACCTCTTGCTAAATCAAAATATTCTATCGATTTGACAAGTCCCAAATTTCCCTCTTGAATAAGATCTATAAAATCCATTCCTTTATTTAGATATTTTTTGGCGATAAACACAACGAGTCTTAAGTTTCTTTCAACTAGTATATCTTTAGCAATCATATCACCATTTTTATATCTTGTAAGAAGTTCTTTTTCTTCACTTGCTGACAAAAGAGAAACCTTTGCAATATTTCGTAAATAGTCTCTTACAATATCGTCACTAACATCAGAAAAATCCACGTTGTTACTTTCAGTATTAAAACCACACAATTCAATATTATTACTAAAACAGTAAGACTCTATAATAGATATTAAATCTTCGTCATTAATTAATTCATCAAGTTTACCACTTTTTATAAGAGTTAAATTATCACTAACAAATTTACCAATAATATCATTAATTTCAGTATTACAATTTAAAAACTCAGCATAATCATCTAAAGTTACGTCATAATCCGCTAATTCAAAAAAATCCTTTATTTTATTTAATATTTCAAGAATATTTTTTTCACCATTTAAAATATTAGATTTTACATATCTTGAAGAAATCGAAGGAAATTTTTCTTTATCTTGCAGCAAATTTCTTGCATACTCTTTAATATGAAATTGTAATCTCTGTCGAAAAAAATGACTACTCGATTTTGCATTTTGCGCTTTTAAGTCAGAAATAGCAAGAAATACTATATTTTCGTATTCTTGCTCTGTAATTTCTAAGTATTTATATTTTTTATAGACACTTTCGATAATCGATTTAAATTTACTATCAAAATCAGTTGAATATTCATTTTTTACGTTATCACTTAAATCTTCCATCTTACTTCTTCTCCCTTATTAAAAGAAAGTTATTTATTTTACTAATATTCGACAATAAATATCTTAACTTTCAATAACTATTTTATTCTCTTTTTTACCAATTTATAAACATCTTTGTGTATATCTTCTATGTTTCTCATATCACCCTCACGGCTGCACTCTATTATATCCCAATTCAAATATTTTGCAATAAAAACTGCACTATCATAGACGTTTTTCATAAATTCAATATCACGTTCATGAATGTCGTTAGCTACTCCTTCGTTTTGTTTTCTTTCTTTTCTTAACTTACTTACTAAATCAAACGGTGCATGTAAAAAAACTACGCTATCAGGTTCTGGAATACCTAATTGATTATATTCGTACTCACAAATTCTATCGATAAATTCTTTTTTTCCTTCATCGTTCATTAAAGCTGATTGGTAAATTAGACTAGATGTCGTATATCTATCTAAAAGGATAAGACTACCATTATCATAACTTTCCTTTAACTTTGTATTCCAAGTAATAGCCCTATCTACTGCATAAAGACTGTTTACAAAATATGGTGATAATTCGCTAGGTTTTCCAAATTCACCATTTAAATATTTTTCAACTGGTAAGCCCTGATAAGTTCCATAAGAAGGAAAATGGTGCGTTACTATATCTTCGCCATCTTCCCTTAGCTTTTCATAAAGAAGCTTGTATTGTGTAGTTTTTCCTATTCCATCACAGGCTCCCTCAATAACAATTAACTTTCCTTTTTCCATAGTTATATCTTCCTTACTAGTCTTTTACCTTCAGCAAATTTACAATCACTTGGGCATTCATAATCAGGGAAAGTACACCTTGCTCCATGAGAATATGGTTCAATTTCCTTTGCTAGAGGATGCCCCATATCTTCTAGAGCCTTCTTGTATTTTAATAAAGTAGAACGTGTCTGTTCTGATATTTCAAGTTGCGCAGCACTACACAATCTTTCTTTACATTTCAATATAAAATCATCAAACTTACCAGTTTCACTTACATTTACTAATTCGCCTTGCGGAATAACAGATGTAACTTTTTCCATATCAGAAAGCCAAAGTGAAACAAGCATATCATCGTCTCTAATAATTGGTGGTATATAATACTCTTTCTTTTCGTCCCTTTCTAATTGATAATCTAAAGTTCTATGTCTTTGAGCTTGAGCATACTGAGCAAATGAAGCTTTATAAGTTGTAAAATAACTTCTAGCAAACTCGTCTTTTTGATCTATTAAATCCTCTCCGAATATTGAAAGTTTTCTGTTTTTATCATTCTGAGTTAATCCTGGGCAAAGAATATTAAGACGTTGCAATTCGTATAAAAACTCATGCATAGAACCTGCTAAATTTTTTTCAAAATCATCGTTAAAGTTCGCATTTTGAATATATTCACTCATCCAAGATGCTATATAATTAATCTGTCTTAAAGAGGTAGTATATATCATTTGAGTAGGCACAAAAACGCCTACTAAATATCTTGCGTTTTCCTGAGCTAATTTTTTTATTTTTTTATCATCAAAAACATTACCATATTTTTCTTTGATTTTAATACTAAAAATCGAACACCATTTGTTATAAAGTTTTTCCTCTTCCTCTGATACCCAAGAATTATCTTTTACAATAGGTGTATATCTAAGTGATTTTTCGCTTGTCGCATAATCGTGTTCATTATTTAAAACCATGGCTAACATTTTCGGTAAATTTTCCAAATTAAAAATTATTTTAAAATGATCATAGACACTGTGATGTCCATTATTTAAAGTCATATTTACTCTTCGTAACGTTTTTTCATCGCTTTCTTGATCGATATGATTAAATCCTTCTTTATCGTAACAAACACCAGCAAATTTTCCGCATAACTTTAAAGCACCAGCTAAATCTAATTTTCCGTCTTCTTTTTTGTAATTTCCTGTTGTAGCAATAATATCTACGTGCATTTTTTTATCATTCATATAAGAACCTCCCAACTATTTTTCCCCTTTTAATTCTTTTTATCAACCGTAAAATAGCTAAAAGTACTAAATTACCACTAACTTCAATTACTTTGATAACTAGAAATATCGTAACACAAAAATTATGATTATTTCAATATTGCAAAGAAAAAAATCTTCAAATTTTGAAGATTTAATAATCACAATTACCAGGTGTTCTAGGAAACGGTATAACATCACGAATATTATCGACACCAGTAAGGTAAATCAAAAGTCTTTCAAAGCCCATACCAAAGCCCGAATGATAACATCCACCGAATCTTCTTAAATTACAAAACCAATCGACAGTATCCTTATCAATATGTAATTCTTCAATTCTCTTAAGAAGTTTATCGTAGTCTTCTTCTCTTTGGGATCCTCCCATTAATTCTCCTGCCCCAGGAACCTCTAAATCAACTGCCGCAACAGTTTTATTATCATCGTTTAATTTCATATACCAAGCCTTAATATCTTTTGGCCAATTCGTAACAAACACTGGTCCATTAAAATACTCAGTAATATATTTTTCGTGTTCTTTGGCAATATCGTCATCATAACTTGGTTTAAATTCCCAATTTACATCGGCTTTATTTAAAATATCGACAACATCATGGTGTGTAATTCTTACAAATTTAGAATTTACTAATTTAGTTAATTTATCTTTTAAACCCTTTTCAACAAATTTATCAAAAAAATCAATCTCATTAGGACAATGTTTTAAAACATAATTTACTACAAATTTAAGCATCTCTTCTTCGATATCCATAAGACCATCTAAATCGCAAAAAGCAATTTCTGGTTCGATCATCCAAAATTCATTAGCATGCGTTTTAGTATTTGATTTTTCTGTTCTAAAAGTTGGCCCAAAAGTATAAATCTTTTTATAGGCCATAGCAAAAGCTTCACCATGCAACTGTCCTGTTCCTGTAACATAAGCAGTCTTACCAAATAAATCACGACTTGTATCAACTTTACCGTCTTTCATTGGTAACTTATCGAAATTTAAAGTTGTAATTTTAAACATTTGATCTGATCCTTCACAATCGGTAGTTGTAATAAGTGGTGTATTAACGTAGACATAATTGTGACTTTGAAAATATTCATGTATTGCCATTGCGGCAATGCTTCTTACACGAAAGATTGCTCCAAAAAGATTTGTTCTAGGTCTAAGGTAAGCTTGTTCTCTTAAAAATTCACGAGTATGTCTTTTTGGTTGAATAGGATAATCTTCAGGACTATCACCTAAAAGAGTTAACTCTTGCATAACTAGTTCAAATTCTTGTCCAACAGCAGGAGATTTGGCAACATTTGCTACTGCCCTAATAGCAGAACCTACGCGTAACCCTTGAATTTTTTCAAAATCTTTTAACTTATTATCATAGACAATTTGTACACTTTTAAAGGACGTTCCATCATTAAAATCAATAAAGCCGAATTCTTTTTGCTTCCTATGATTCCTAATCCATCCTTCTACTGTAATTTCTTTTCCCATATAACTTTCTAGGTCATTATAAATATCATAAACATCTACTTTCATAATTCCTCCCAAAATAAAAAGCTAGCCATCCTCAAGGGACGAAAACTAGCATTTTCCGCGGTACCACCCAAATTATTATATATTTCTATATAATCACTCTTATAGATAACGGTATTACCGGCTTAGTCTACTTAATTCTTTAAGCACTCACAAATGTTATTCATAATATATCTCTATTAGCTTACACCAACCACTAACTCTCTATCAAAGACTCTATTATTACTTCTTTTGCTCAACGTTTGTCTAAATTATAATAGTTTTTTTATCTATTTGTCAATAAATAGTATACCCATAAATAGGTAAAATATGTAAAAATACTCTCTAATATATCTTATTTCTTCTCTTGCAATTTGTCATACTGAACATATAACTTTTGTGTAATATTTTCTAGATAATAATAATGAATAATATAAGGTATTAAAAGCAGGATAAAAACGAGATTTAAAATAAATAACTCCACGCTTGGATTTTTAATAGTAAAAAAGAAACTTAAAAGGAAAAAAAGTGCAAATGCTAAAGTAACAATCAAATGAATAAGTCTTTCATGTTGATAAAATGTAATCTTTACAAGATGTCTATCTATTATTTTATCAATATCATTAATATTTTTATTCTTAAGCAAAGAATCAATACTTTTATAATACTCCATTATATTATTTTTCATATTACTTTCCCTCAATTAAACTAAGTGATACTTTCTCTTTTTCTTTCGAAATATCTGTTACATAACAGTCGACAATATCACCAACGCTTACTACTTCACTAGGGTGTTTTATATAGTTGTTAGATAATTTAGATATATGAGCAAGACCATCATTATGAAGACCAATATCGATAAATGCTCCAAAATCTACTACATTTCTTACTGTTCCCTGAAGTTTCATACCAATTTTTAAATCTTCAATTTTTAAAATGTCACTTTTTAATATTGGTTTAGGCATATCATCTCTTGGATCTCTATTAGGTTTCATTAAATCGAGTACAATATCACTCAATGTATATTTATCGATTTTTAGTTTCTCACAATACTTGTTAATATCAAAGTTTTGTAGAGCTTCCTTTAATTTAGCTGTTCCTATATCTTCTTTAGATAAATTAAGTTCTTTAAGTATGATTTCTGTTTCATCATAACTTTCTGGGTGAATTGATGTTCTATCTAGCGGATTATCACCATTCAAAACTCTGATAAATCCGATTGCCTGTTCATATATTTTAGGTGTTATTCCTTTAATATGTTTTATCTGTTCGCGAGATGTTATTTTTCCTTTATTATTTCTTTCATTAATAATTGCCTCAATCGCTTTTTTTGTCATTCCTGAAACATAAGATAAAAGCGAAGGTGAAGCTGTATTTACGTTTACACCAACTTGATTTACTACTTTTGTTACCACGAAATCCAAAGATTCGTCTAATTTTTTAGGAGTTACATCGTGTTGGTACAATCCAACGCCTATGCTTTTAGGATCTATTTTTACAAGTTCTGATAAAGCATCCTGTAATCTTCTAGCAATACTTATAGCACTTCTTTTCTCGACAGTTAAATCAGGAAATTCTTCTATTGCTAAAGGTGAAGCTGAATAAACACTAGCACCAGCCTCATTTACTATAATATAGTCAACTTTTCTTTTTGCCTCTTTAATAGTATCAGCAATAAATTTTTCTGACTCACGCGATGCCGTACCATTGCCTATTGCTATCGTATCAACATCATATTTATCGATTAAATCTAAGACAATTTTTTTACTTTCTTCGATTTTATTATGTGGTTCTGTAGGATAAATTACACTTATATTTAAAGGTTTTCCTGTCTTATCGACAACAGCTAATTTGCATCCTGTTCTAAATGCTGGATCATATCCCATTACAACACGTTCTTTCAAAGGAGGTGTAAGAAGAAGATTTTCGACGTTTTTAGAAAAATTATCAATAGCACTATTTTCTCCATCCTCGGTTAACATTGCCCTAATTTCTCGCTCAATACTAGGCTTAATAAGACGAGTATAACTATCTTTTATTGCCTCTTTAACGAGCGTTGCAGCATAATTGTTTTTCTTTATTATTTTTTCTTCTAAATATTTAATAATTGCATCTTCATCAACATCAATAGAAACAGTTAATACTTTTTCGTCTTCCCCTCTATTTATAGCAAGTGTTCTATGAGGTTTAATTCTGTTTACTTTTTCCGAAAAATCATAATACATCTCATAAACTTTATTATCATCTTTAGCATTCTTTTTTAACTTTGACACTACAATTCCATCGCGATAAGTTCTTCTCCTAATTTCACCTCGGTACTCACTATTATCGCTTATAATTTCTGCTATTATATATTTTGCACCCATAATAGCATCCGATACAGATTCTACTTTATCGCTTAAGTATTTCTCAGCTTCTTTATTTATATCAATATCACTAAAAGAAAAAATAATCTTACTAAGTGGTTCTAGACCATTAGCAATAGCTTCCGTTGCTTTTGTCTTCTTCTTTTCCTTGAATGGTCTATAAATATCTTCAATTTCAACTAACTTAGTACAAGCCATTATCTCTTCTTTTAAATCTTCAGTAAGCATTCCCTTTTCATCAATTAATCTAATTACATCTTCTTTCCTTTTTAAAAGATTTACTTGATACATATAAACTTCATTTATATTTCTTATAACCTCTTCATCTAATGCACCTGTTGCTTCTTTTCTATATCTTGCAATAAAAGGAATAGTATTCCCCTCACTAAGAAGCTTTAATACTACCTCTGTTTGACTATTTTTAATATTTAAATTTTTACTTATCTCATTAATTATATCGTAATTCATACTACTTTCCTTTCATTATAACCTAATTTGATTATACTATGTTTTTATATTTTAGGTAACACAATTACACTTAATTCGACATAATTTCACTTGCAAAATAGTAAGCACAATAATTAGTTAGAATCACTGCAATAATTATTACTATTAATACACTACAATTCTGTTCACATAAGATTATAAATAATATTTTATCTAAAAGAAAAAGTTAGAAAACTTAATTTCTAACGCAACTAAAATTTGATTTGTTATGTTACTCAACACTTTTTAATGACTCTATCATATTTATTTTCTTTAAATTAAAGTAGGTAGTTATGCTTACAAATATTGTAAACAGTATTGTTATCAAAGCTGATAAGAGATAACAATTTATTGAAAAATCAATTGGGAATTTCATGATATCTAATTCACATGTTTTTATAATAATTATACTTAGAAAATACCCCATAAATACTCCTATAAATATGCCAATTACGGTTAAAATGGTCGTTTCTTTTTCGATATAATTATGTGTTTCTCTATCGTAAAAGCCTAACACTTTCAAAGTAGCTAATTCTCGTATTCGCTCACTTATATTGACATTAGCAAGATTATATAAAACGCATATAGCAAGTATACCAGCCGATACTATTAAAACCCAAACAACATAATTTAAATTCTTCATAGTATCATTCATCATATTAGCTGTAGTAGCTGTTACAATTGTTCTTGCAAAATTTTTATTTTTTAATAATTCTTCTGATATCTTAATATTCTCTTCCTCGGTGTCATAATTAGTATTTATAAAAATAACATTGTTTCTAGCTTTCTCACTAAATAATTCTTCATAAAAATCAACAGTCATATATATGTAATGATGAAGATAATTTTCCGCTATAGCAGAAACTACTACTTCTCTTTTTTCACCATTAGCGTTAGTAATTTCTACCATATCATCAACATCTACTCCTAAAAGATCAGCAAGTTTTTCTGTTAATACAACACCTTTATCAAAACTAATATTATTTTTAGTTCTGTAATCTTTTATATTTATAAAATCATTTATATTACTTTCTTTATTGAAAACCATAATTTGAGCTTCATCATTTAAAATATCATTAAACTCTATTTTGCTAGCTTCGACTCCAACAGGAATACAATTTTTAACTGACTTTATACTACTTACAAACTCCAAATCACTTTCTTTAAAATCACTATTACTTATTCCTTCTAGTTCATACAAAAAAATATTTCCATATTGCGAAGGAAGCAAGCTACTAACTGATTCCTTTAAAGCAAATCCAGCAAAAATTAAAGCTGTCGTTCCCCCTATTCCTATTACAGTCATTAAAAACCTTTTCTTGTACCTGAATAAGTTCCTAACAGTTACTTTACTAGTAAAACTTAAGCGATTCCATATTGCAGATACATTTTCTAACAAAACTCTTTTTCCGCTTCTAGGTGCCTTTGGTCGCATAAGAACAGCAGGATAATTCTTTATTTCTTTTAATATAGCAAAAATTGTAGCACCTATTATACAAAGATAAGAAATTAAAAGTCCTAATATTGAAAAAGAAAAGTTATAATTAATAATCAAAGCTCTAGTTGTATACATCATCTCATACATCATATATATAATTCTAGGTATTAAATTAACTCCAATGAATATTCCAACTAAACCTCCGACAATAGTAGCAATACTTGCATATAAAATATATTTTATTGATATTTGTAAAGTTGTATAGCCTAACGATTTTAAAGTGCCTATTTCAATTCTTTGTTCTTCAACCATTCTTGTCATTGAAGTAAGACTAATAAGTGTTGCTACAACAAAGAAAATTATTGGGAATATTTTGGCTATATTATCAATTCTTTCAGCATCTTCCATAAAACTAGAATAACCGACATTATCGCTTCTTTTTAAAGTATAAAAATTTAATCAATTTTTTTTAATTCTTCAATAACTAAATCAACATCCGTCAAATATTTACTAGAATAAGTTTTATTACTAGTATTAATTTTAATATACGCTGATGTATAAATATTTTGAACCATAAAATTATCCTTTGGTACATACATAAAATAATCAATTGTGCCAGTGCCCAAAGTAGTACTGCCTCTTACTGCTGAAATATAGATTGGTGAATTAACTATCCCTACTACTTTTAATTTTTTATTTTTAAAAAGATTATTATCTATCTCGATGTAGTCTCCTATTCTAAATTCTAAGTTAGATTTTTTAAATCTTTCATCTAGTACACATTCCAAACTATTTTCTGGTAGTCTTCCTTCCACTAAATGTAGCTTGTTTATATCATCAGTGATACTGTGAACCTTTAATACTGCTTTTTTATCGTTGTAACTTGCTATGACATCACTAGTCATAATGCCTGAGACACTCTCAACGTTAGGTATTTCTTTTATTTTATCTAGTACGTCATCATTTATTCCTAGGGAAGACATAAGCTCTATATCGTACATATTAAGTTCTTGATAATAACTATCTATCGTATCTTTCATAGCAGGAGAGGTTGCTTTGATACCAGCAAAAAAGCCAACTCCTAAAAGAGACATGAACATAATAGATATAAATATTTTTTTTCGTGCTTTAATTTCTAAAAAAGCGGTTTTAATTAATTTGTTTTTCATTACCATTCAATCTCCTCGATAGATGTTGGATTATCATTAACTATTACCTCTTTGGCTTCACCATTTTTAAATACAATTACTTTATCAGCCATAGGTGTAATTGCAGTGTTATGGGTTATTATAATTACCGTTATATTATTTTTTCTAGCTGTATCTTGAAGAAGCTTTAAAATTTGTTTTCCTGTATTATAGTCAAGTGCTCCCGTTGGCTCATCACAAAGTAAGATTTTAGGATTTTTAGCTATTGCCCTTGCAATAGATACTCTTTGTTGCTCACCACCAGAAAGCTGCGATGGAAAGTTATTCATCCTGTTTTCCAAACCAACACTTTTAAGTACTTTTTTAGGATCTAAAGATTTTTTACAAATTTGAGTTGCTAGTTCAACATTTTCTAAAGCTGTCAGATTCTGGACAAGATTATAAAACTGAAAAACAAATCCAATATCTTCTCGTCTATATTTAATTAAATTTTTGTTATTCAATTTAGTTATATCTTTTCCATCGATATAAATATTACCTGATGTAGCACTATCCATACCACCAAGTAAATTTAAAGCTGTTGTTTTCCCAGCACCTGATGGTCCTACTATTACTACTAATTCCCCCTTTTCAATTGAGAAATTAGTATTATTTAAGGCTTTTATTTTTATTTCACCCATAGTATATTCTTTAGTCACATTATTAAATTCGATATATCCCATAACCACTAAACAAGAACATTTTAAAGTTCAAGTCTCCTCCTAACTCTATTTATTTTATTCTTCACAAAGAATAAAGCTTACAAAATTTGGCAAACAAGAACATTTTACAACAAATTTAGCCAAAAAAAAAGATACAATAAATTGTATCTTGCGGCTATGCATTATATCCTGAATTTAATAATTCATTTGCTCTTTCTTCAATCTTCTTATCAGCTTGTTCATAAGCCGTTGCAGTATTATCTAAGAATTGAGCATATTTATTAATAGCATCATAGAAATCTGTAAACTTAGCTGAAAGACTAGTGTATCTAGATCTTAGGTTTTCAGCTGCTGCACTTTCCCAAGATGCTGTTGTACCATTAATAGTTGTAGTAGAATCATCAAGGGTTGAACGCATATCAGTTACATTTTTTCTTAAATTAGATGCTGCATTACGTAAATCAACCGAATTTACTTGCATTCCTTCCATACTTTTCCCTCCTTATATTTATTATAAATTACTAGCTTGTTGAGCAATATCTGCTTGCAATTTTTCTAGACTATTTCCTGTTTCTTGTAAGAATACACCATAATTACCGATTACTTGTCCTAATGCATCGATATTTTCTTTGTATCCATACACAGTAGCTGCAAATTGTTGATTATCAGCTCCTTGCCAAGTACTTTTCAATCCATCAACAGTTTCATATAAACTTTTTACTGATGCCAAATATGACTCAGCGTTAGATACTAATTTTTTTCCTGCTGTTCTAATCTCTTCTGGACTTGCTTTTAAAAGCATCTATATTCACCTCCTCGAATATAATAGATAGCATTCATCTCCTACTATTCTATGTATTAATCGTAGTATATTTTTTCATATTTGTCAATTTATTTGTAATAAGTTGACACATTTTATATGTTAAATATTCGAATATATTTAATTTAACATTAAGAACCGTTTCGATATTCTTCAGCTTCTTTAAGATAATCCCTGGTTATGCTCCTAACATTTCCTACTGCCGTTTCCGCAGTGAACATATTAGTTGCTTCTGTATAAGATTTACATAAACTTAAACCTTCGATTTTCTCAACATAATTATTTGCATCTTTAAAATTTATTGTACCTCTATCATACGCTTGCATTACCCAATCAAACGCCTCCAGAGCATAATAATTATTATCGCCACTACCCTTATTTTTATCTTTTAAACGCCCAAGAATACCTTCAATCTCATCTGTGTTTTCATAAGTATAATTTTCTTTTAATACAGCAGAAGCACTTTTACCGCCAAGCCAATTATCTTTATTTTTGTCAAACCTTTCTATCTGTCTATAATATTCAATTTTTTTATTTACATAATTATTATATGTACGGCGATCAAAGCTGTCCAAAGTAATCTTCCCATTTCGGTATTCCTCTTCAGCTTTCCTCTCATTTTGATTTATTACGTCTGTTACAGTTGTTTCATCTGTTGCAGTTGTTTCATCTGTTGCAGTTGTTTCATCTGTTGCAGTTGTTTCATCTGTTGCAGTTGTTTCAT
>CANQHY010000016.1 GCA_947623975.1 uncultured Bacilli bacterium | reverse complement strand
TTTAATCACACATTTTCCGTCGCCTATCGACCTAAAGTGTGTGATTAAAGAATTTGCTGTAATTTCAAGGAAAAATAAGAAAAAGATAACAAAATTTGCTTCCGGAGGTGGAGAAGGTGCTGAGGTAGTTTATGCTTTAAGAAGTGATGACACGCTGGCTAATGGAATTTTAGATGCCTTGGGTGATGCGGGTCAAGTTAAAAGAAGCACATATCAACGAAGGCTACCTGAAGATCCATCAAAAGATTATTATTATATTCAAAGATTAACTGGTGATACTGAATCTGTACTTATTGAATATGGATTTATTGATAATCCAAAAGACCTATATAAACTACAAAACAATTTATTGGATTATGGAGAAGCAGTGGTTAAAGCTGTAACGGAATATATTGGCGTTCCATATATAGAACCAGGTGAAGATTCAAATGGAAATATATACATTGTGAAAAAGGGGCAGAAAATTTTTATGAAGAATTTGAAACATTTTTAAATTTCAAAAACAAATAGATTTTGTTACTTATTTTATATGATAAAGTAATTGATGTTATGTTTAGGAATGGTGATAGTGATAAATGGAACAATTAACAGTTATGAAAAGTGATTTTAGCTTATTTTATAATGAACGGAATAAACTATATAATATGTTTGGTAGAAACTATATGGAAAAAGTACCAGAGATTTACGAAAAATTGGTAAATATTTTAAATAGTGATAATTTTTTTACTGAATTAATTGAAAAAAGAATTTACGATAAAGAATACCAAAAAACAGCATTACAGAATTTAAAACTTTACTTGTTAATGAAATTATATCATTTTAGTGATGAGGAATTTGACTGCTTTAAAAATAAAAAAAACATTGCCGAAATAACAGATGAAAATATTTTAAAAAAAATTAATATTATACTAGAAAATCCTGAACAAAGTGCTTATTTGGATGTACTGTATTCTATTACGCGAATTCTATTTAATGATAATGTTCATAAGTTATTACAGCTATACATTCATGAAAAGGAACCTGCTTTGAGTGAGTGTGAAGGCGTAAAAGATATTTTACAATGTGAATTTATTATAGAAAGGTATAAGCAATTTATTGATTCTTTAAATACGTATGCTACACCAAGGGCACCGGTTATAGACGAAAATGGACATATCATTATAAGTAAAGGAGATTTATTTCACGGAACCAGATATTCAGAACAAGTAATGGAAAGTATCGCAACAAAGGGGTTAATATCTGGTCAGTTAATTGGAATTCCAGAAGATGGTGAAACGTTTTTTTGTGTTGATTTCTTTAAGGCTACAAGAAACTCTCCTGTTGATGAAGTTTGCACATTGGGTAAACATTTTACTAATGGAGCAAATCAAGTTGTATTTGTCATTAATCATTCAGATATAGAAGGTTCAGAAGCTATGTTTCCAAACTTAACAGATTATGATGCTTATAACGAAACAACGAAAGAAGGACAAAAAGCAAGAGAGATAGTAAATGTTGCTGGCCTACCTCTAAATCATGCTACAGGGGCCGCTATCTTGATAGGAGTTCCACCATGCATGATTTCCTCTATTATCATTAATTCTGAAATAGAAAACGATTCTCAAAAGGTAGATTTTATATCTTCTAATTTTCCAAAAGCTACCATTATAAGTAGAACGGATGGGATAATTCTTAGAAGCCCTGCAAAAAAATATCAAAAGTAGATCAATCTTTTCATACGAGTTATAATATAAGTAAAAATGTTACATGAAAAAGGTAACGGGTGATAGTCTTTACAGCATAGCATCTCGTTATGGAATAACTGTGAATGAATTGAAAGCAGCTAATAATTTAAGCTCAAATTTAATAAACGTTGGTCAAAGACTTGTTATTCCAGTATCAGTTCCTAGTGTTACACCACCAGGTGACTATACTGTTTATACTGTTAAAAGTGGAGATACATTGTATAGCATTGCATCTAGATATGGTGTTTCTGTAAACGATATAATTGATTTTAATCAATTGACATCTACTGGTTTGGTTATAGGACAGCAATTATTAATACCAAGTAATGGAAACGGCAACAACGATGAATTTATTACTGAAACAATTGATTATACTATATTACCAGGTGATACTTTGTGGAAATTATCACAATCTTGTAATATAACTGTTGATGAAATAGTTAAACTAAATAATTTGCAGACTACTGTAATATTGCCAGGAGATACCATTAAGTTGCCAAGTACTTGCAATTTGGAAAATAATGGTAATAATATACCAAGCGATACTCCAGATAATAATGTTATTAGACATACCGTTTCAGCAAATGAAACTTTGTACAGTATAGCTAGAAAGTACGATACAACAGTAAATGATATAATAAACTTTAATAATCTAACATCAAATATATTGACAGTCGGGCAAGTTTTATTAATACCAAATACATCAGGATATATCAATTACTATGTTCAACCAAATGACACTTTATATAAAATAGCTCAAAAATTTAATACAACTGTAGATGCAATTAGAAGATTAAATAATCTTACTAGTGACTTATTAACTATAAATCAACTACTATTAATACCGTCATAAAATGAAATATCAACACACTTTTTATATGATAACGATGTGTTGATATAAAAAAATTGGACAAGTTATCAGTAAATATTGAATTTTGTTGATCGGAGTGCTAGAATAAAATTGTGTTTATGTGATACATAATTAGATTAGTTTTGAAATCATTAAGTGGTATGGTCATGCTATTAAAGCTGAAATTAAAGGATCTTAGTGTTGAAAGTAAAAGTTAGAATTTTGCTTGTTGATTTCCAAATTTATAACTAAACATAGGGGCATAAGATAATGGTTAGTCGTGAGCTCTCCAAAAGCTTCCGTGTGGGTTCGAGTCCTACTGCCCCTGCCATTTTTTATTAACTACAAATTGAAATTATATATTGGAAAGAAAATATTTAGCTTTGTTGTGATAAGGAAATTTATGGTTCATTATTGGCGAGGTCATAGCCTTAAAAGAAGAGGTGCTTTTCTAACTATACCTCCTTTAGGGATGCATGTGATATTGTCCCCATTGGTCTTAGTGTTTATTCAAACGAAGATTGTTATAGCTTACAGGAAGAAAGAGATGCCAAACTACTTATTAAGAAACTTAAACTTAAATAAATGTAAAATTGATAGCGATATCAGTTTTTTTGTTTACAAATTAAATTAAGATTGTATTAGTTTAATCTAACGTTTTTGATATAATAATGGAAAAAATTGGTAATAATTGCATTTATTTTGAATTTGTAGCAACTATTTTGCTAATTTACAAATTCAGAATTAGCAAATAATCAGTTTTTGTTTTAATATATACGTTATTACTCGTTGTTTATTTTATTTTTTAATTATTGTAGAGGTTTATATGAAAGTTGATAAAAATATTTTTTATAAGTTAATTAGATTTATATCTATATTTATGTTTTTTTACATAATTTTTTTGTTATTGCTTATTGATACTAATGTTAACTATATACACATGAATAATAGTAAATTTTCTAATTGTATAGTTGTTCTATTTTTAATAATAGCTATTTTAATTTTAAGAAAAGTTAGCGTGAAATTTAGAAAATGTAATATGAAAGCAGAATATATTGATATTATAATAAAGATTCTGTTTTTTGGCTTATTATTTTTCCAATTTATAGTTATTGAATCAATTCTTTTTAAGACCCGTTGGGATGTAGAACAAATAATGAATGCTGCAAATGATCTTAGTAAAACGGGAGTTTTATCAAATAATAATTATTATTCGCAATATCCTTATTTTGACATTTACCCTAATAATGTTTTATTGACCTTTATATTTTCCTTAATAATTAGACTAGGTAATATGTTTAATTTTCATAATGGTTATAAAATGTGTGTGTGTGTTGGAACGTTACTTGTAGATTTATCCGGTATATTTTTATCAAAAACTGTTTACAATTTAACCGAAAACAATAAATTAAAATTGTTATCCTTTATCCTGTTTGTATTATTAATAGGAATATCGCCTTGGTTTTTGATTCCATATTCAGATACATACTCTATATTTCTTACAACACTTGTTTTGTATAATTACACGAAGAAAGAAAAAAAATATTTAAATTATTTTGCTATAGGTCTCATTTCTTGTTTTGGTTATTTAATTAAACCAACATGCTTAATTGTTCTAATAGCTATATTTATTGTTGAATTTTATTTGCTTTTGCTTAGAAACAATAAGTTTAATTCTAAGAGTATTATGAAAATATTAGCTTGTCTATTAGGGGTTACAGTAATATTTTTTTATAATTCTATTATTTGTAAATACATTAAATATGAACAAAATTATAAATATACATTTACACCATATCATTATTTAATGATGGGTACAAATTGTGAAACACTTGGTACATATAGTAGTGAAGATGTTTTAAATTCTATAAATATAATGGATTATAACAAGAGAATCGAGTATAACAAAAAAGTTTTCATGGAGAGATTTAACAGTATGACTTTGGTAGAAAAAATTAAATTTTATAGTAAAAAAATATTAATTAATTACAATGATGGGACATTTGCTTGGGGAAGGGAAGGCGGATTTTATGGTAGAAGATATAATAGTGATACACATTTAACAAAATTTTTCTCTAGTTTATACTATAACAATCACAAAAATTATTTCGTGTTCTCATCATTTGCACAAATTGTATGGTTATTAGTGTTGTTGTTCATATTTATTGAGTTACTTATTGATAGTGAATACTCCAAATATAAAACGGTTATTATTCTTTGCCTAATTGGTATTACCTTGTTTACTTTATTGTTTGAAGCTAGAGCTAGATATTTATATTTGTATTTGCCTTATTACATTGTAATAGCCACTATGGGAATACATAATTTTATTAACAATGGCAATAAAATAAAATTCAAAAATTAAAACTCCTATTTTTACATAATTAATATTAAATAGAATGTATAATATAGTTGATAATGTCAATAATAAAAAGGTAGAAAAATAATTTAAAAAAAATTAGCACTCACTATTGACAACTGCTAAAAGAGTGCTATAATTATAATTGTGAAAGGAAGGATAGAATATGAAATTAATACCAAGAGGTTATTTCGATGATATGTTCAATGATTTTATGGCACCTGCTGTTAATAACTCAATGAAATGTGATGTATATGAAAAGGATGGTAATTATAACATAGAAGTAGACATTCCTGGATACAAAAAAGAGGATATTAAAATAGAATCGAAAGATGGCTATTTAACAATATCTGCTGAAAAGAATTATGATGAAAAAGAAGAAGATAAGAACTACTTATATCATGAAAGAAGATATGGAAAAGTAGAGAGATCTTTCTATCTTGGTGAGTTAGATACAGATGGAATTACTGCTAAGTTTGAAGATGGAATTTTGAAAATTAAGGTTCCTAAAATTGAAGAACATGAAAATAAAAAATTAATTGAAATTGAATAAATTTATTAAGTGCATTTTATGAGTGCACTTTTTTCTTACCAAAAAATTAAAAATTGCAAGTTTAAAGATTGTTTAATAAAGATAAAAATGATACAATTAGCTTGTAGGGTTGTACCCCGTAATATTGATGAAAAGGAGATAAATATGAAGTTAGACAAGTTAAAGGGAACAAAAACTGAACAAAATTTAATGACAGCTTTTGCTGGTGAAAGTCAAGCAAGAAATAAATACACGTATTATGCTTCAAAAGCAAAAAAAGATGGATATGAGCAAATAGCAGCAATATTTGAAGAAACTGCTAATAATGAAAAAGAACATGCAAAATTGTGGTTTAAATATTTACATGGTGGTGATGTTCCTTCAACAGAAGAGAACTTAAAAGATGCTGCAGAAGGAGAAAATTACGAGTGGACTGACATGTATGCTGGATTTGCTAAAACTGCTAAAGAAGAAGGATTTGATGAATTAGCATATTTGTTTGATGCAGTAGGAAAAATCGAAAAAGAACACGAAGAAAGATATTTAACATTATTAAAGAATGTCGAAGATAAAAGAGTATTTAAAAAAGACGGAGACAAGATTTGGATTTGTAGAAACTGCGGTCACGTTTATGTAGGTAGTGAAGCACTTGATGTTTGTCCTGTTTGTAAACATCCACAAAGTTTCATGGAATTAAAAGCTGAAAATTATAAGTAATATTAAAGAAAAAGTAGAGCTCTAATCACTCTACTTTTTTGAGTATTTTTATATTGCTTTTTTCTTTTGTTTCTTCAATATTATTCTTTAAATCAATTCTTAAACTATCGATGTATGAAAGTAACTGGCGGTAATCTTTTGAATTCTTTAATTCTGGTGGGCAATTATTTTCTATATACATACTGATACTATCTAGAGAATTAATGGCATCATTTATTAAATTATTATAGTTTTCTTTATTGAAAATAGCATTATTGTATTTTCCTCTAATATCATTTTTTAGAGAATTACCAAATAGTAGCTTGTTTTTTAACAATAAAATTTTGAAAGCTATGGCGACATTTCTTTCAACATTACTAATCATAGTTAGCGACATAATATAAATTTTTTTAAATGATTTTATTAAGAAGGAAATTTTAGCTTTATTATTTTTCTTTATAATGTTGTTTTTATCTTTTTTGTTAAACAAATTACTATTATTTTTTACTTTATTAGCAATAACGTTAGCGGCAAAGATAGAAATGAAAGTATGACTTTTTTCTTTGTTAACGCTAAATATTTTTTTATTGAATTTATCTTTTTGTAAATAACGTTTGAAATTATTGCTTTTTTCTTTGCTAATTTTAAATTCCTTTGCCTGTTCTTTATTTGTCTTAACTTTTTGCACATAATATTTAAAATTGTTTCTTTTTTCTCTGATTTTAAAAGAATTTTCTTTACTATCTTTATAAAATTTTATTAGTTTCTTTTCGTTTACTTTAATGGATTTTCTTTCTTTCTTTTCGTTATCGGTTTTTAAAGTGGAAATATTACTATGGTTACTGTTGATAAAATTATTTATTTTTGTATCTTGATTACTAATTTTTTTATCTTTTATATCAGTCCCGACAATTTTTGGCTCGCTTTTTCTTTTTTTTATTTTAAAAAAATTTAATTCAAGAAGATCTTTAGTTTTTGCTATGGAATAATTGTTTCCAGTTTTTATAATTTCTTTTGCGTATTTTACTAAAGATTTTAATTCTTCTTTATCGTCATTATCGACATAATTATTTTTCATATAATTTTCAATATCTTGAATTATATTTTTAAGACTTAAAATACCATCACTTTGAGGTTTATTATCTATAACTATCGATACACTTTTTTCCGGTTTAGTTCCGTTTTTATCCGTAGGCATTATTTTTTCTTTGCCGCTTTTTTTATCTTGCTTTAAGATATTGAACAGATTATAAATAGAATTTATAAATGAAATAAAAATATTTTTGAGTAAATAAATAAAATTAACAATTACTCTCATAGTATTCCCTCTTTTTAAAATTAATGATATTCTATCAAAATCAATGAAATTAATCAATTGGTCTAATTTACATTTTTTTTGACAAGTGCTATAATTTTAGAAGTAAATTTAAAAAATGTTTATACAAAAGAGGTATTATATGAAGACAGTTCTTGATAATAGATATAAACTTTTTACATTTTCATTAGTTTTATTTTTTGCTTCTTCTCTATTTATAAATCTATTTGGTAATTCTGAAAGATTGTTGCTGGCGATAATATATCCTTTGTATTTTTTTATAATTACTTTTTGTTACTCTAATTATAAAGGTATATCTTGGGATACGCCTGTTATTCTTATGATTATATATATTGTAGTAAGTTATTTCATGTTTTTCGATTCCATAAGTGGAATATTAATTGTAGAATCTTTATTAGCTGGATTTTTGGCTAATTTCTTAGTTAAAATTATAACTAAATTCAAAAGAAAAGAAAGACAAGTTAAAACTGAGTTTAAACTTACAAAAAAACTTTCGTATGCTTTTAATTTTTTGTTACCATTAGCTGTAATTATAGTATTGGAGATTTATTACAAAATATGTACTTTTGGAACTCCAAATTTGAAAATACAATTTGGTGCAATCATTATAATTATTATAATTACTTATGCCCTATATTTTTTATTCTTATCTTTATTGAAAACAACTTTTAGAGCAAATTTAGTTTTTTCGTTAATTTTTCTTATCCTTTTTGTAGTAAATCAAATGCGAATATTTTACACTAGTGATACTCTTCTTTTAACTGACTTTTTGTTTTTACAGACTACAGGTGAATTAGCTGGAATGATCGATGTAACTTTTGTAAACGCAATAGTCTATGTTTTATCACCTACAATAATAGTTACAGCACTATTTTGGTATTTTTTAGCGATAGCTAAGAAGAATGATATTGTATTTAATAATAGAATTCTAAATGCTACGACATTTGTTTTTTCGCTATCTTTGATAGCACTTATGTTTTTACCTATTAAAAGCCTAGATTTATTAATTTTAAATAAAATTTATGAATATAATAAAGTTTCTGATTATGCTATTTCGGTTAGTAATACTAGATATTATTACAAGTACGGAGTAGTAGGAGGAATGTATGGAAAATTACTTGAATCAAGAAGGTATGAACCCGAAAATTATAACGAAGAAGGACTAAAATACACTATTAATAATGTGGAAAAGAAAAAAGGAACTTGGAAAACTCCAAATGTGATAGTGGTATTTTCAGAATCTTTTTGGGATATATCAGAACTCAGTGATATAAAATTTGATAAAGATGTTATTGCTAATTTTCATAAATTGCAAAATGAAGGAAAGTTATTCGAGATGATTTCTCCATCTTATGGTGGTGTAAGTGCCAATGTTGAATTTGAAATTCTTACTGGCGGAAGCCTTAATTATTTTAGTAAAGGCTATATTCCTTATATGCAATTGTACAATAAAAAACTAAGTAACAATACTCCTTCCGTAATAAAAGAGTTTAAAAATAATGGTTACAAGAGTATTATTTTAAATTCATCAAGTAAAAATATGTTTAATTGCGATACTGTTTATGATTTTTATGGTGTTGATGAAAGAACGCATTTGTACGATGAATTAAAATTAAATTACTATGTTAGTGATAGCTATTTAACCGATAAAGTAATAGAATACTTTGACAATAAGGAAAAAGATGAAAAGACTTTTTACTTCGTAATTACAATGGGAGGTCACATGCCATATTATGAAAAACGTTATGAAAAGTATGACATAGATATAGTGGAAAGCCCTTATAATAAAGAAATAAATGGAACAATAAAGTCTTACGCTGAAGGAATTTATAAAGCAGATGTCGAGTTAGGAAGATTATACGACTATATAAATACCTTGGATGAAGAGACAATTTTGGTATTTTTTGGAGATCATCTTCCTCATCTTCAAACTAAAAAAGGAAAAGATGCTCTGTTTGAAATAGGTTATTTAAATAATGATTATGATTTGAAAAGCGTTTATAGGCAATTTAATACTAAAGCTTTAATATTAAGTAATTACAAAATTGATTTTGACGATACTAAATATTTAAGTCCGGATTTGTTATTTACATATATTATGAATAACATGGATTTAAACTTAAGTTCTTATTACAAATGGTTGTACACAACGATTGATACATTGCCATCGTCAAATTATGTAGTTAGTGTTGATAAAAACGGAAATTTGTATTATACTCTTGGATTAGAAAAAGAAATGAAAGATACATATGAACTAAGAAAAAAAGTTCAATATATGCTTTTTAGATAATAGAGGAATTTATGGTTTTAGATAAAATAAATAATCCAGAAGATATAAAAAAATTAACACTTAAAGAAAAGAAACAATTAGCAGACGAGATAAGAGAATTTCTAATTGATAAAGTCTCACTAACTGGTGGTCATCTAGCTTCTAATTTGGGTGTAGTAGAGCTAACAATAGCTCTTTTTTCCAGCTTTAATTTTGATAAAGATAAGATTGTTTTTGATGTTGGACATCAGAGTTATGTTTATAAAATATTAACGGGAAGAAAAGACGATTTTGATAATCTTAGAAAATATAAAGGATTAAGGGGATTTCCATCGCGAGAAGAAAGTAAGTATGATTTTTTTGAAACAGGGCACAGTAGTACTTCGATTTCAGCATGCCTCGGGATAGCTAGAGCAAGAGATATTAAAAAGGAAGATTTCAATGTTATTGCCTTAATTGGTGACGGATCAATAAGTAATGGTATGAGTTTGGAAGCTATAAACGATTTAGGTTACAATAAAACTAAAATGCTAATAGTATTAAATGACAATGGTATGAGTATATCGAGTAATGTTGGAGGTATTTCTAGTTATTTAAGTAAAATAAGTATAAACGAAAAGTATTTGAAAGTAAAAAATAAAATTAAACATAGCTTAGATGGAACGAAGATAGGTAATGCATCAATAAAAATTTTGTCACGCGTAAAAGATGGCTTTAGAGCCTTTTTAGTACCATCAAAGTATTTTGAAGCTATGGGATTAACTTATATTGGGCCTCTTGATGGACATGACATTGCTCTTATGACTAAAGTTTTTAATAGAGTTAAAAATACTGATAAACCTGTTATTGTACATGTTGTAACTAAAAAGGGAAAAGGCTATCAAAAAGCTTTGGAAAATCCAGATATATATCATGCTGTTGCTCCTTTTGATAAGGCAAAAGGAGTTGAAATTAACGAGAAGAAAACGTATTCTTATGAATTTGGCAAGGCAATGGTAGAAATAGCTAAAAAAAATAATAGAGTAGTAGCCATTACAGCTGCTATGAAAAATGGTGTAGGTTTAGAGGATTTTTTTGCTAGATTTCCAAACAGAAGCTTCGATGTAGGAATTGCAGAAGAACATGCTGTAACTTTTGCAGCGGGTTTAGCAAATGAAAAATTGATTCCGGTATTTGCTGTTTATTCGACTTTTTTGCAACGAGGTTTTGATCAAATAATTCATGATGTATGTATGCAAAAGCTACATGTAATTTTTGCTCTTGATAGAGCAGGTCTTGTTGGAAATGATGGGCCAACTCATCAAGGAATTTTTGATTTATCTTATTTATCATTAATTCCAAACTTAGTAATAATGGCTCCTAAAACGACTAAAGAAATTAAAAAAATTTTATCCTGGTCTATTGATCAAGACTTTCCAATAGCTATAAGGTACCCTAAAGGAAAAGACGAAATGAATCTTTCTGCTATTGATAAAATAACATTAGGAAAATGGGAGATTATTAGCAATGGTAAGGATGTTGCTATAATTGCTTGTGGGAAAATGGTCGAAAAAGCTATTATGACAAATTATAAATATAACTTGAATTTAATGATAATAAATGCTATATTTATAAAACCGGTAGATGAAGAGTTGCTTAAATGGTTGCGTGACAATGATTATAACATTCTCACCATTGAGGATAATACCATAAATGGTGGAATGGGATCATTAATTCAGGGAAAACTTAATAGTATAAACTTTGAAGGTACCATAAAATCTATGGGGTTTAATGATAAATTTGTTGAACAGGGAAGTGTTAATGAATTATTTGAACAAGAAAAATTAACTGTTGAAGAAATTAAAAAAAATGTAGAAATACTTAGGAGGAAATAAAAATATGAGTGACGAATTGGGGCTGTCCAATTTAGAAAAAATAGATTATGTTGTTGAAAAAACAATTAAGTATCATGATAATTTTAGTTCTAGTGATGTAATAAGAGCTATGGCTAATTTAGATGATTTTACAAATTATATTACGGCAAGAGATTATGCCCGAGACGTTTCTAGTACACTTACAAAAGAACAAGTTATAGAGGAAATAATAAAATTTGTTATTAGATTTTCAGGAACTTTTTATGGTAATAAATATTCTAACTATTGTAAAAAGTGTACAGATTTTTTCCATTCACTAAATATAAAAGATATTAAAGGTAATGAGGTAGTTGATTATCTGTTAAAAAATAAAAATGTATTAGATGATCTTTGCCAAATATTTGCTGATTTAAGATATGATAAAATGTCATTACAGGAAATTGAGACTGTTGATAATGTTCAATCTAGTTATATAGAAAAATACTTAAGAAAACTAACGGAAAAGGAATCTTCAAAAAAGAAAAGAAATATTCGAATATTTAAAAATACCATAACTAAATGTCAATTTGATATTTTAACAGGATTTCAATTAAAAAAGAAGGAAAATGAATACAAAGTTGGTAATTCGTTATTTGCAAAAACGATGATAGGTGATGGAAAAATTAAGAAAGATGATTCTGTGTTATTAATTGAACATCCAACTAACAAAAAATTTAAATTATTAATGGTTGCAGATGGAGCGGTTGGACAAAAAAAAGGCGGAAAAGCTAGTAACTATACTGCTAAAAGGGTGATGTCATGGTTTAAAAAATTAAGCCCTGTCTATTATACTGATTTAGATAGATTATCTTATAAATTAGACTCTTTGTTGACAGATATTAATAGTGAATTACTTGATGAGCGTGATGGCAGAGCAACTACTTTCTTATGTGGTATAGTAGGACGAGATGAGACCCTTGTTAAATCATCAGGTAATTCGAGAGCTTATGTAACAAGAGGAGACGATTTAATACAAGTAACACGTGATGATTCGGTAGTACAAGATTATTATGAAAAGGGCAAAATTACAAAGGATGATATGAAATTTCATGTTGAAGCACAATATTTGACACAATATTTAGGTATGGATGAAAGAAAATTATGTTTTGATACCTGTATTTTGAGAAATGATGGCTATGATTCACTAATACTTGTAAGTGATGGTATCTCTGGTTATTTGTCTGATGATAAAATAAGAGAAATATCAACTAGAACACCAAGGGATAAAATAGCAAAAGAATTAGTTGAAGAAGCAGATGTCGGAGTTTCTTCTAGGAAAAATAATTTTGATAAAGAAAGCTATTATGACAATTTATTTGGTGGAAGAGATAATGAAACTGCAGCTGTTTATACAAGAAAAATTAGAAGAAGAAATTACAGATAATTAGTAATTTCTTTTTATATATCTTTGTATTGACTAAAATCAGGTATAAAACTTTCGCTTTGTGTTTCACCTTCTTGGATAAAGGCATTAGTTATGCCTAAGTCAACTGCATAATTTACTAGAGAATCGTATTCATCATCATCGACTTTTTTATTTAATTCTTTATATTTAAGTTTTCTTATTGGGGTATATTGATTCATTATGCTAATATAAATATCATCTTTATATTCTTTATATAAATAGGATAATATTTTTTTAGAGTCATTACTGCATCCTGGCAGTAATAAGTGTCTTACAATTACACCTTTTACAAGATAGTTGCCCTCAAATTTAGGTTTTCCAACTTGTCTGTACATTTCCTTAATAGCATCCATACATATATTTGGGTAATTTTCAGCACAGGAGAATTTTTGAGCTAATTTTTTATCAAAATATTTAAAATCTGGTAAATAGATGTCGATTAGACCATCTAAGCTTTTTAATGAATCAACATTTTCATAAGAACTAGTATTGTATACTATGGGAATAGTAAGCCCTTTCTTTTTTGCCATTATTAATCCCTTTTTTATAAGTGGAATAAAGTGTGTTGGTGTTACTAAATTTATATTTACAGCTCCTTGATTTTGTAAATCTATACAAATGTCTACAAATTTTTTTATGGAAATTTCTTTTCCAAAATTAAAAGTTGAAATATCATAATTCTGACAATATATACACTTTAAATTACAGTTAGAAAAGAATATTGTCCCAGAACCTTTTTCACCACATATAACAGGTTCTTCCCAGTAATGAAGAGAATATCTCGCAATTTTTAATTTATTTTTTGCTTTACAAAAACCTAATTCACCTTTATTTCTATTAACGCCACATTTCCTAGGGCAAATATTACAATTGTTAAAATCTTTCATAAAATCACATCCATTGAATCATTATAACATATTACTTTAAATAATTATTTGAATATAGTATAATGTGATTGGTGATAATATGGAAGATATAGAAATTTCTAATTTGTGTGTAAAAAAGAATATCGTAGAAGTTGCAAAAATGTTAAATATCGATGAAGATTTGCTTACTACTTATGGAAAATATAAAGCAAAAATAAAATTTAATGATATAATGCAAGGAAATAAGGGAAAGCTAATACTTGTAACTGCTATTAATCCTACTCCTTATGGTGAGGGAAAAACAACTGTTACAATCGGATTAGTCGATGCATTGCGACATATTGATGAAAACGCTGTAGGTGTGTTAAGAGAACCTTCTTTAGGACCTGTATTCGGTTTAAAGGGAGGGGCAACTGGAGGAGGGTACAGTCAGGTTGTACCAATGGAAGATATTAATTTACATTTTACAGGTGACTTACATGCAATAACCAGTTGTAATAACTTAATTTCGGCAGCAATCGATAACCATATATACCAAGGTAATTCATTAAAAATAGATCCATCTTCTATTACTTTTAGAAGATGCTTGGATGTAAACGATAGAGCTTTAAGAAATGTGATAACAGAAAGTGATACTGATTTTAGTCGTCATACTGGTTTTGATATAACAGCAGCTAGTGAAGTTATGAATGTTTTCTGCCTATCCAAAGATTTAAAAGAACTAAAAACTAATTTAGGAAATATTATTATTGGTAAGGATGTTGATGGAAATCCAGTTTATACTAGAGATTTAAAAATCGAAGGATCACTAGTAGCTTTACTTAAAGATGCTTTTGAGCCTAATTTAGTTCAAACACTCGAAAACAATCCGGTAATAATTCATGGCGGACCTTTTGCTAACATTGCCCATGGCTGTAATTCGATTGTGGCTACTAACCTTGCTATGAAACTTGCTGATTATGTAGTTACAGAAGCAGGATTTGGATCTGACTTAGGTGCAGAAAAATTTATGGATATAAAATGTAGAAAGGCTGGCTTAAAACCCGATTGTATTGTCTTAACTGTAACCATAAGGGCTCTTAAACATAATGGTGGAGCTTCTAAAGAAGAGATAAATTCCGAAAATATGGAATATTTAAAACGCGGTTTAGATAATTTAGATGTTCACATCGATAATATGCGTAAATTTACGTCTCATTTGATAGTGTGCCTAAATAAGTTTGAAAATGATACCAATAAGGAAATAGAGGTAATAAAAAATTTCTGCAATGAAAAATTAGTACAGTTTTCGATTAGTGAAACTTATATAAAAGGTGGTATTGGAGCTTTAGCTCTTGCTGATAAAGTAAGAGAAATGTGCAATAGGGAAAATGATTTTAATATGTTATATGATGAACATTTGCCTATCACAGAAAAAATAAATAAGGTATGTAAAGAAATATATCACGCTAAAGAAATTAATTATAGTGATAAAGCTTTGAAAAGTATTGAATATATAAATCGTATAGAAGAAAATGAATTACCTATCTGTATTGCTAAGACGCAGTATTCGATAAGTGATGATCCTAATAAATTAGGATATCCTAAAGATTTTGATGTTCTTGTTCGTGATGTTGAATTACATTCTGGTGCTGGTTTTATAACGGTATTCTTGGGTAAGATATTGACAATGCCTGGTCTTCCTAAAAAGCCTAATTATGAAATAATTGATTTAGATGATAACGAAAATATAACAGGTTTATTTTAGAAATAATAGTCCATAATATTATTGGTGATATTATGGACTTATTTAATTTAATATTAAAATCAGCAGGGTCAATAGTAGTTCTTTATGTTTTAACTAAAATGTTAGGTAAAAAACAGATTTCTCAGTTAAATCTATTCGATTATGTAATAGGAATTTCCATAGGAAATGTTGTAGCTGAAATGTCTGTAAATAAAGAGGTAGTCTTTATAGATGGTATAATAGCTATGGCGATTTATGCTTTGATTGCTCTTTTAATTGCCTATCTTACTGAAAAAAGTATTATCATAAGAAGATTAATAGGTGGCGTACCCATCGTTCTAATTGAAAACGGGAAAATAATTGAATCGGGTCTAAAGAAAGTTAAATTTGATGTTAATGACCTGCTAGAAGAAGCTAGGGTAAATGGTTATTTTGAAATATCGGAAATAGAATATGCAATTATGGAAGTAAATGGTAAAGTAAGTTTTCTTCCTAAAAGCAAATATAAACCTCTTACACCAAATGATATGAAAATGAAACCCGCTTACAAAGGACTCACGGCAAATGTTGTATTAGATGGCTCTATAATGGAGAATAATTTAAAGTATTTTAATAAAGACAAAAAATGGCTAATTACTAGACTTAAAAAAATGGGATATGATGATGTTAGTAAATTACTTTTAGTAACCTGTAATACTGATGAGCAACTTATAATATATGAAAAAGATGTTCAAAGAGAACATCCTGATTGCTTAGAATAAAACTCGTCTCCAAGTTTTTTTTTATTTTAATACGTATTTGTTTAGTGGTAAATTTTTAAATGTTGGCTCAGCCATTTTATCAGTAGTTACAAAACCTGCTTCAGCATTAATTACGTCAGGAATTCTATTGACTACTGTTGCACAAGTAAGCTCAACTGTTGCTGGTCTATTTACGACGATTGTGGTATCTGGTTCACCATAGATTGTCCATTCGTTTTTATCAAAATCATCTTTTGAATATACTTTACCGATACATTCAGATTCGATAGTTATTCCTTCTTTTGTCAAAGTTGTGACAACAGCACTCATACCTGTAGCATTCCCTTTAGGAATTTTCATACCGAGTGTCGAAGAGTCTAGATCACTTTCGCATGTTTGTGGTACGCATTTTTGAGTTTGACTTATAACAGTAAGGCCTAATTTTTGAGCAAGCCATCCGTTTACATTCCACATATATGAAGGCGAATATTGGCAATTGTCAATAAGATTCTTTCTTTCTTCTTCGCTCATTCTGTCGACGGAAGCGATTTTTTTATCAAATTCATCTAATGTAAGACCTGCTCCATGAGCTTCGGCAAGGGCAATTCCGTATTCTTCGACATTATAGCTAGAG
>CANQHY010000015.1 GCA_947623975.1 uncultured Bacilli bacterium | reverse complement strand
CTTGCTTCCTAATAAGTACGTTGAAATTACAGCCATAACAACACTTATTGTTGCGATTGTTTTATCTGCATAAGGAATATTCCAAATAGGATCTAATCCCACAAGTAAAGCATTTATTATTGTTAAAACATTAAGTACGTATTTTGATATTTTTTTAACTTTTGCCACGTTTACACCTCCTTTTCTATAAGTACATCAAGCGTGCACTTGTAAAACTATTACCTTTACTACTATAATTAGTTTGATTTATAAGAAAAAATATTCCTGCTTTAGTTTCATCATATAAATAGTTTCCCGAAATAACTGCATGAGCATCTGGATAAAATGCGAGAGCTGTATCTGTATAATAAGTTTTTTCACTTCCATTACCTTCTATTGGAATAAAACCTGTTTTTGTTGTTCCATATATTTTAGATATATACCCTGCCTGATAATCTTTACTACCCATATTTTCATATCCAGAGCCATTATCATTAAAATTAGTAGTTGCTAGTTTTAATTTCCTGTTTGAGTCGGTATATATTCCTTCGATAAGTTCCCAATCTTCTCCCCACATATCTTCCCAGCCTAAACATTTTACATGGTGAGACATATCTTTAAAATTATTAGGATTTTTCTTTTTTTCAATTTCACTATCCATTCCCCAAGTATTAGTGTATCCTGTTTTATCATACCTAGATTGACCACTTCCAACATTACCATATCCAATTGTTGATTGACTATCAAGATTTTTAAACTTTAGTAAATACATAACTTGCCTAAATATTTGTTGAAACCATCCCATTACTTCATATCCACTACTAGTACCATTTGATTTTCCATTCGCCTGGGCAAGGTTTCTAAATTGGCTTAGTGATTTATCTTTTAGAGGAAAATCTCCACTTAAACTTCTTAATTTTTCTTTTCCATCATCGATTAAGATTGCTTCGTATGCACCAACATAAAAAATATCTTTTTGCTCATTATTTCTTCTATGAGCATTATATTCAAAATTAGGGTCATTAGGATTATCAGTCATAGAAATACTAATAATGTTATTTTCATCAGTACTTATTCTTATTCCTCTTCTTGGGCATGCAATCATAACATCTCCCTCATTACCCGTCTCAGTATCAGCTGTAGTTCCATCTTCATATTTGTTAAAATTATTTCTATTTAATTTTTTACCTTCAACGCCATTTTTAAGCATTACTGGATAATGTCCAAAAAAATCATCCCATTCACTAGAGCCAGGTACCATATTTAGAGCATCATCAGCATATGTACAACATTTTTCAGGGTCTTCATTATTTTGGTCTATTATTACAGTCATTACCCTATAATTATTACTTTTAAATATAACACTACCATTGTAAGCCATACCCATTATTTTTTGTCCGTTAATAGCCAACCCCCCCCCGAATTGCCATTCCGTCAACTGCTATCATAGTATTTACCTTAAGCCTCACTTTCTATTTTTCATTACTTTATTCCAACGAGAATGTATATAACTATTCCCGTGATAAATGTTTGTATATTTTTCATAAGCATCATATGCTCTTTGTGTTTCTATTTCGCTTAATTTTTCTCCGTCTTCAACATCTGTCAAATACCTTGCTAAATAATTTTTACATTGGTCTTCTCCTAAATTATTTATTTTTTTGTTTAATTCTTCTTTTAATTCATCAATTTTTTTATTTAATTCTTTTTTGTTTTCTAACATCTGCTCGGTAATAGGTATGGTTATTAGTTTCACAAAAATTGATTTTGCGTATTTAAATAAAAGTAAGCAACCACCTATAAAAGCCCCTAACCATATAATGTTAGAGGCAAGTGTACCTAATGTTATACTTTCCAAAATTATACCTTCTTTCTACAATTAATCTTTCTATAAACAAAATGCTGGAGCTAAAGCCATAGTATTGGTGCCACCATAAATGGTAGCTGTAAAATCATTTACAAGACACCATCTATAACTGCCACTGCTGCTATAGTTTGAGCTTGGGCTTCTTAACCAATATATACATCCACCTTCAGCTGCTATACCATTATCATTACTATATTTTAATTTGCTTGAAGGACTTTTCATGTATTCATATTGAGTTCCTTCATAATCACGTGGGTCATTGCCACTTAAATATTCTTTATATGTTGCAGTTCCAAACACTTCCGGATAACTCATTAACCATATTTTGTCCTTAGTGATTAATGGCGCTCCATCAGCTTTATTATGATATGCCAAATTTCTCTTATTTACTTCTTTAATCATAGAACTAAATGTACTTGGCATAGCATTTAATAAGCCACCATTTAGCCAAGTTCTTAGTGGGCTATTGGAGTAATTGTCAGTATTTGCTACTGATGATACTGATTTACCCCAATAATATTCATATTCTATACCTCCATTATTACCTAATGATTCTTTAAAACCAACGGAAACGGCGGCTTTTGTTTTGTCATTAATTGCTGTTGTTAAATCGTCATGATTAAATCCCATAATTACTATATTTATATCTTGAGCAACATGATTTTGAGTTCCACTATTGGTAGCATTTAGATGTACTAATCTTGTATCTCCAACAGCCCAATAATCAGATAAATTAATTTTTCCAGCATAGTGCCAATCTAAATATGTTTTTATTTCCTCATCACTTGCTTTTGAAAACGATTTAACTACGAATTCTTTTTTATATAAAATATCTCCGTTGTATGCCATACCACTAATTTTTTCTCCATTTATTCCAAAACTAGTTTTTTTATACTTGTCTTCCATTTTTAACTCTCCTCTACCCAGTAATAAACATTTAACGTATCCCCTGTGCTTTTAGAGAGTGCGTCTTGTTCATTTTCAGCTTTTATATGTTTAGGTATTTCCGATTTTTCAGCTTTTCCATTCCAACTACTTATATTACTTTCGCTTATAGATTTTACATGTGATGGTACGGTTGGGTCAGATTCAGTATAATTTTTAATATAACCACTATCATTATCTAATTGGCTTAATTTTTTAGGAATATCAGCACTTGTTACAAAATCACTATCATTAGTTAAATCAGAAGTTGAAGTTGGTAAAGAATCTTCTGTAATATATCCAGTATCATTTGTTAAGTCACTAACTTTAGTTGGTATTTTTAAAGTATCAAGTTTAGATTTATCTTTTGCAGACATTAAACCACTAGAACTACTTGTTGCATCTTGATACGTTGTATCTTTAGTTTCTAAAGTATCAGTTGTATCATCTCCACGAGTATAAGTTATAGTCTGACCTTCAATGCTTAATTTTTTGATATAATTGTTACTATTTATATCTAATTTTTTTTGAATTTCTGTTAAAAATGTTTCATTAGAGACATAATTATTTAGCAATTCTTTTAATTGTTCGTTATTAGTGTAATCACTAAAATCAACTTTAGTAGTTCCTATTTTCTCCCATCTATCTTCAAAATACATATATTCATCATAATAATTGTTTTCTTGTGGCTTTTGAGTTGGAACAAAATAAATAGTGTTATTTTCTCCTGTTTCTGGTAAAACATCAACTTTCTTAATATTAACTGAATGTAATGCTTCAATTAAAGTATTTACTTCTCCTTTAGAATATACTTCAGTTTTTTTATAATAATTAACCAAGTTATCTACTAATTTTGTAATAAATTCTTTATCATTTGCTAATTCCGAAATATTAACAGGTATCTGATCCACCTTAGCATAATTATTGTCATTTTCTAATTGTGATAATTTGGTGGGAATATTATCTGTAGTAATATATCCAGTATCATTTACTAATTCTGAAACGTTTTTAGGTATACTTTCATCAGTAACATAACCTGCATCATTATTTAATGCACTTATATTTTTTGGAATTTCTGTTTTGTCAGCTTTTTGATTTAAAAGAGATTCTACTTCTTTACTGTTTTTATAATATGTTAAATTATTGACATCTTTTGTAATATAATTTTCTTCAATTTCATTTATTTTAGATTCCAATTCATTATCTTTTTCGCTTAAAGTAGTTTTAGTTTCATCAATTTTGTTATCTAATTCAGTATCTTTACTTTCTGAAGCAGTTTTTAAATCTGTTAATTCTTGTTTAGTTTCTTCCAATTTTGTGCTTGCCTGAGTGATTTTTTCTTCTAAGTTTAAATCTTTACTTTCTAACTCGGATATCTTAACATCATACTCATTTTTTGACTGAATATCCAATTCTTCCAATGTTTTATTACCTTCTAATGTAACATCATTTATTTTAGGCTTATTATCCAAATCATTATAATCTTTATTAACATTTACAACAAAACTTTCTAATTCAACAGGTATTTCTAATTCTTGCACTACTCTTCGCCTCCTTCATAGGTTATTTCTGGATTTATTTTTAGTTTGTCATAAGCAATAGTATTTACTGTTCCAGCATTTTCTACTTGTATATCATAGTAATATTTTTTATATTTTAATTTTTTAGTATCTTGTGGTTTTAAAACAATGTGATAGTATCCATCTTCAGTAAAAGAAATGCCATCATTTAACGTTTTCTGAATTAAATTTTTCTTACTGTTAGCATTTTCTTTTAATGTAAACCATACTTTCTCGGATTTTTTTAGTATTTTTTCATTTAACAAATTTTTTCTTTGAAATTTAAAAAAGGCACTATCACCTCTTCGCATTTCTAACATATTAATCCTCCTTTTTTGTTTTGGTGTCTTTAACTGTCGCTTTTTTATTTGCAATCGCAATCTCATTTTGTTCAATCAAAATTAAATCCTTTTCTATACGATCAAAAATATATCGCAAGAAAAAAGCAGGTAAGCCTGCTTCGTTTACAACACTTAAAATTTTTTCTTCTGTCTCCTTTATACTAAGTATAATAGGTTTATCTTCCATATCTTGCCTCCTTCCCTATATTATTTCAAAATTTTTCTTTTCTTCTATTTTTTTTAGTTCTTGAACTAGTCTAATTTGTACTTGCTTTTCAACTTGTTTTTCAACAGTTTTTGAAAAATTAAATGTAGTTGTTTCTTCAACTGGTGTTTCATCTTTTTTTACTTCTATATCACTTCTTGGAATAATATATTTTTCATCTTTCATTTTTACTTCTCCTAACTTATATTTGTAGCGCTTTTTGGAACAGCTGTAATCATACCATTTCTAATATTTATAGATGATTTTACAACATTTAAATTTCCGTTTTCATCAATTGAAACATCTGTAACAATAGGTAAGCTTTTATTATTTATAGTTTCATATTCATTAGCAATTGATGCTGCCATATTAAAGCCCGACAATGAATATCCTTGCCCATAAACATTTTTAGTAAAATATATTCCTTCATTACCTTGCCCAAAACTATTAGCTCTTGTATAATATAATACTGAATAATAAGCCCCACTAGATGATGTTCTTTGAAACCACCCCATATATCGTCCACCACTATCTAATTGAAAAGATATACCTTTTTGTGTATTATCTTGTTCATATTGCGCACTAGTTATATTTCCAACATGATAATTGCTTTCATATATTTGCAAACCATATCGATTTAATTGCATTAACAAATTAGAATTTGTTTTGCTACCATTATATATACTAAAACCACTAGTATCTAATTGTAAATAATTAGAAGCATTATTAAATCCTACTAGCACTTTATTATAATTTTGCTGAATATAACTGCCAATATCTCCTTTAGATACTTTACTTTCTATATTAGTTGCATTTTGTGTTATTCTAGTATCTAGATTATTAACATTATCTGTTACTGTTTGAGTTATCTCGGCAGCTGTTTGAGTTATTTTGGAATTTATATCAACCATTTCACTATCAATAGCTTGTTTGTATTCACTTACTTCCTGAGTGATATTTTTTTCAGTTAATTCAATTTTTGAAGTTAATTCTGCAAACTTGTTGTCTGTAGTTGACTGATTAGTTTGTACTAATAATTCAATATCTCCAACACTTACTTCTATTTGTGCTAACTGTGTATCATAATATTCATACTTTTCAGTTGCTGTAGTTATTATTTCTGTAGTAATAGCTTCAACCGAAGCAGTAATGCTATCTATTGACGTTTCTAATTGAACTTTTGTAGCATAGTCTTTTTCTACTGTCATTTTAAAATCATCTAATACTGATCTAGTATCCCTTAATACAAACTCATTCGAATAATTATCTTGTGTAACCCAATCCACATCTTCAAAGTTTCCTTCATTTCTGGAGCTTCTACACCTCATAATTAAATTACCATTTAACCATACATCTCCAATTTCATATGGAGTATACGGTTGCGTATAATATATAACTCGTTTTCCATCTGATGTATCTGCTTCTGAATTTGCAATTGCTAAAGATTTAGTAAGATTTATATCATCAATTTGTTTCCATATTCCGTCGTTTAATTGATAAGCATTACCTGTTTCTCGATCATATACTAAATCTCCTATTAAATATTTTTCGGTTAATTCTGGTATGCCATTATTAAACCATATAGTTAATTTATCATCTGCTATTTTATAAAGAGTAACATTAGCTACAAAATCTTTAATTATTGTATTTTGCCTATGTAATGTTACTCTTAAATTATTAATTTGTTTTCTATCAGTTTTTAAATCATTTAAATTATACATTCTTATTATATCTTCTGCTGTGATGGGTTTTCTTACATCATTATTATTCATTACCAATACACTCTCCCATCTTTTATAGTGAAACCTAATTTATTTAAAACTTGTTCTTTTTCTTTTTTAGTTTTAACATTTTGATTAACATATTCAACTATTTCTTTATCATAAGTCTTAAAAGATTTATAATATTGCTTTATGAATATGGCTTTTTGTGGGATACTTAGCTTTAAAGAATTTATATATTTTATTGTTTCATTTTTATCATCTTTGGTATTATCTCTTATATCTTGAATTTTTTTACTATATTCTTGATATTTATCATAAGAAGTAATAGTTGTAATCACTTTATATTTATCGGGATTTTTCTGAGCATATTTATATTCTTCATAAGAATCGTATTTTTTATATTCTAACATATCAAATTTTTCACCTAATAAATTAGATGCCATTATATTTTTTTTCTCATTTGATATATTATTTAAATTTTTAATATAATTAATTTTATCTGCAATTTTATTACCGCTTTCAGTAAGCCCCTTTTTATAATTTCGATACTCAGTACTAGACATATTTAAATCTTTCATTTCTTGAATATTATTTTTATTTATTGATTTAAAGCCACTATCAATATACTTTTGAGCCTCTTCATTTGCATATTGACCAAAAAGAGCTGATTTTATTTTTCCTCCGGTACTTTCATCAGCTTTAAATCTTAAATTTCCACTTTTTGTATATGAACCTGATACCGGCAAATTTTCATTATACATACTTAAACCTTTTAATGTTTTCTTAGCTTGTGAATAACCAGTTGGCATGACATAATATGGGATAGTTTCCAGAATATCATTTCCTACATCTTCCCATCCAATGTCATTTCCGTAATTATCTTTTTGATTTGTTAATTTTTTGCCTAAAGTTGAAATACCCGTAAATGCCTCGGAAATAGGAATTCTTCCTCCACCAGTAATTAAATTGCCAAATGGAATATTATCAACTAACATGTTTCCTGCTTCACCAAGTCGCTCGTCCCACTTCTTTTCTTTATCGTCATCATCTGAACCAAATAGAGTTTTAAATATTTCAATAGGGTCAAATGCTGCTCTACTTCCAGTTAGTTTTTCAAACATTTCGTTAAATAAATAAGAAAAACCTGCTAATTGTCCTAGTTGAAAAAGCATAGTAGCTCCTGCTTTAAGTCCACCATTTATCTCAGAATTCGTTTGATAGTCTATTTTAGAATCATGGACCATATATTGCCATTGGTTGTTTACTTCTAATTGAAATTGTGTAAATAGTCCAAGTGTTTTTGAATTAAAGACTTCTGCCGTTGAACCCTGGCTTCTATCACCCATAACTCTTGAAGCAAAATCATCGGCATATTTAATTGCAGCATCTTCGCTCATTCCTTTATGCAAACCTTCAAAATATTTACTTCTAACAATTTGATTAGAAGTAAAATAATCTGTTCCTGTCATAAATATTTGTCCAGCATTAGACACTTTTTGCCACCATTTAGTTGATAAGCTATCACTTCCAAAACGATTAGTTAAAAAATCACTTTTTTCAACAAAACTATCGTTTTTAAACATATTGTTTACGGTTGAAATAGTCCCTTTAACAAGTGCTATTTTATTAGTTTTAGCCCCTGCTATTGTACTCGAAATAAGATTTGTCAAACTACTTCTTACATTAAAACCAGTCATATTCGAACCAACTTGTTTTTTTACAGTATTAAAAAAAGTATATCCTTTTCTTCCAATAGCTCTTTCCACGCCTCTATCTAAAGCACCCTTTTTACCAGCCAAATTATTTGCCTGTTCATCAAGCCAAGCTACATATTTTGAAAGTTTGTTATCTTGAATATCTTTTATTCTTTGATTTAGTTCTCTTCTGGATAAACCGTCTAAATTTTCAAATCCTTTAGTCTGTCCAAAAGTATCTCTAATTAAAGAACTTAGGGCTCTATATCGCTGTATATCAGCGGTATGATATATTAAATTTCCAGCACCTTCTAAATAACCGTCTATACCAGTTATAGCATCATATGTCGTTTTTATTCCTGTTCTTTGTTGAGCACTAGCAAACCAATTCTTTCCTGGTTTATTAAACTCAGTTAAACCATTAATATCTGTTGGTAAATCCTCTGCTCGCATATCATTTAAATTAAACGGAATTCCAGTTTGAGAAAAAATATCTCCAAGTTCCTGAAAATGTCTCATGTAATCTTTTCTTTTTGGTATAGCATCGTATCCTAAAGATGTAATAACTTCATTTATTTGTTCTATATAAGTATCATATTTACTTCTTAACACACTTGCTGCATATTTTATTTTTTCTTGTGTTTCTTTATTAGAAAATTCACTAGCAAGTTCTAAATCCCCGTATTGTACTATCTTACCTTTTTTATTTACATATTTACCTTCAGCATATTTTTGAACCGCAGCACTTTCTTTTGATCGAGCTTTAATTCCAAGATTTCTAATTTCATTTCTTTGCTGATTTAACCATCTAGTTTTTTTAGCAGTATTATGTTTTGTCCGATTAATAGTAACATCATTAATTTTTTGCCCAATATTTTTGCCAAATACTTTTTCATTTACTCTAATAGGATCAGTTAATTGATAATTAATACTTTTGATGTCATTTCCAACAGAAAGTTCTGCAGGAACTATATTCATTTCTTCAATTAATTGTTGCTTTACTTCCTTTCTAGTCAGCTTTTTTGAATAATCTAAAGTATCATCATATGCTTCAGGTCTAGCTGGTTCTATTGGAAGTTTATTTTCTTGTGAAAGTAATATATTGCTTGATAAATCTTTTTTAGTAGGTATTTTTAAATCATTTTCTATTTTAGCATATTGTCCTTGTGTAGGGTCAATCCAAGCAACATCAGTCAAATTCACTTTTTTAGAATAAACTTTTCCAGTTCCTGAATAACTTTCTGCTTCCATTTTGGATGGAGTTACAAATGTGCCTTTTTCTATTGGATATGAACTATATACTGTTATTTGTCCTGTTTTTAATGCCTCTCGAGCTATATTAGCATCATAATCAGGATCAAAGCCCGTTTCTTCCCATCCTTCCCAATCACCATCTTGTAGCGCCTCTTCAAAAGTTTTTATATCATTAACATTTCTTATCCAAGTTGCTGTATCATTACCAGCTGGATTTGATTTTAATATTATATCAAGTTGCTTTTCTTTGAAAGAAAAAGAACTATTATCTAGTTCTCTTGTATTATTTTTAATTTCCTGCATATTATTATTAATAGGTAATGGTGCAATTTGACTTTGTGAGTTATTTGTGCTATTATCATTGATAGAAAACGAATCATTGGGGTTTGGCAATTGTAGCCACTGTCCATTGATTCGTTGTTTTTTTATACCTTCATCTATATCATAAATTATTCTATTGTTTTTTCTATTTAATTCCATCCAACCATCAAAGGAGCCATTAATTGGCTTTTTTTGATAATCATAATTGTTTCTACCATAAGCACTTGTTATTACGTTAGTACTTATTGTTTTATTTATGCCATCAATTTCAATTTGCCCATTTCCATTTAATTTTAATGAAACTGTTACTATATTATCATTATTGTCGCCTAAATCAGTAATAACAACTATACTATTAGGGTCTTTAGTTGATTCTACTATATTCAAAGGATTTGTCAATGCTTGTGGCAATTTTTTTACCAATTCGCCCAATCCATGATATTCACCTTTTTTGTTACCATTACTGTTGTATATTCTATCTAATTTATTTGCAATTAAAGTCATAGATAAATTGTCTATTCCTAAATCTCTATATATTTTCGGAGTTTCTTCTAAGACTGTTAAGTGAGTATCCTTATTAAAATTACCTGTTTTCCATTTTTCCACTTGATTTGAAAAATTTACAATATCTCGTTCAATATCGATATTGTTTAAATTATTTTGAATAATATTGTTGTTTTGCACAACATTATTAACAGGCAAATTGTTATTTATATTATTTTGTTTGTTAAATGTTTGTGATTGTGTGTTAGAATTTAAGTTTTTCTTTATATTGCTTGATGTAGTTATCGAGCCTAATATTGCAGATGACAAAACTCCAGCAAAAAAATCTTCTGCTAAGTTTTCATCTTTAAATAACTTTTTGTAGTCTTCTTTACTTCCTAAAGCAATTTTTTTTAGCAATGGTTGTGCTGCACCACTTATTAATTCTTCGACACCTTCACCTACAGAACTAATACCTAATTCTGCCAATCCTTTAGCAACTCTGTTAGAAATATTTTTAGTGAGTTTATCCGTAACAACACTATCCAATGCTCCAGTACCTAATAATTTTCCCAAACCACCAAATAACTTTTCTGTTGCTATTTCTACAGCTGCTGATGATATTCCATATTTATCTGATTGACTTTCTGAATATCCATCTAATAAAGCTTGATTTTTAGAACTTGCGTAACTATTTATTCCCATTGTAGTTAATGATCCAAGACTAGCCCCTGCGCCTAATGCTGCTGTTACTGCTCCAGCAGCAATACTTGGCACCATTTGGCCTATTGATGTCATAGCTTGTTGATACATTTTTCCTAAAGTCCCACTTTTTTTCATTATTTTTTCAGTTTTTAATTGTTGATAATTAGGTAAATCTACATAAACTGTTTTGCCTTTAGAATCTGTTGTTTTATATTGTTTATCCATATGTAGAGCACTTCTTAATCCTCCAAAAAAACTATTAAAAGCTTTTTCTCCTAATGAAAAATCATCTTGATTTTCTACTTTTTCCATATCAGCATAATATTGATATAAAGGAGTCTTATAATATTCTTCAGTATAATTTTTATATTCATTTGATTTATAAGCTTTCTCATATTTTTCTTGTAAGGGCTTTACTATTTCCTCTTCTTGTTCATATATAGGTTTAGAAATATATGACGGATTTTTAGATAATATATCATATTTATATTCTGGTTGTTGTAGAGTTCTGATTGCACTGCCTCTACTTGCAGTTTTTACATTATCTTCTGTTACTCTTGTATTTGTTGTAACGCTTGGAAGTAATTTATTTTCTTTTAAATAATCATTAAACTGATTTTTTGCCTTTTGTTCTTTTTGTTTTTGTTCTTTTAACTGGCTTTTAGCTGTAGGAGTGAAATTATAATTTTCTGCACCTACTATTCCACTAAAGCTATTTTGAGTCACATTCTTTTTTTTCTTTTTTATATATTCATTATGCTCATCAACTGTCATAATTTGTGCCATAAAAATTACCTCCTTTTTAAAATTATTTATAATAACTTGTTACATCAATATAGTGATCTTCGTCCCAAACGTAGTACCTATTTCCTGCTTTCCAAATATTCTTGCTACCACTTACTCCATTTATTTTTCCAATGTCTTTAAGAGTTTTACCGGTTTTTTGAAGTTTAGTATCATTAACATATCTTGGTTGATAGTCTGCTCCCGTTGTAGACTTAAAATAATAATCTTTTAAATTTTGAGTTTTTTGACTATTTCCAAATAAATCGGTACCTCCATCACTTAGACTACTACTTGAGCTACCTCCTGAACTACTTCCCCCACTACTTCTTGAACTTCCTCCAGAGCTTCTTAAAGAAGATTGTGATAAAGCATATTCTCTTTCCCAATTTTGTTGTGCTAAAGCATCTTGTTGTTTTTGATAATCGAATTGAGCTTGCCATTCTCTTATAGCTTCTTCTCTAGCTTTTTCTTGTTGAATATTATTGTACTCCGTATTATACCTATTAAAATATTCACTATCTAAACTTTGTCTATTATTTAATTGCTGTAATGTTAAATTACTGTTATTATTGTAGTAACTTTCTGCAAACTGTACTTGCATTTCAAACTTTTTTAAAGCATTTTGAGCTTTTTGAACATCATTATTAAGTCTTGCTTCATTCATATCTGTATCATATTGAGTTATAGCTTCTTGTAATGCTTTATTTGCAGATGCAAGTCGATTTTGATATGTATTATATCCTCCTAATTTAGAAGTCTCTGAAACACCACTATTTAATAATCCACCATTTGCTAAAGACTCAGCTTGTAAGCCATATGGATTAATATAACTAAAATAATCATTTTTAGCTTTTTTGGATTCTATATCATTTGCTTGACGTGCTTTTTCCTTTTGTTGTTCTATTTTTTGTTCATAAAAAGCTAGTTGTTTATCCAACATATCATTTTGCGTTTGTTCATATTGATTAGCATATGCATTTTGTTGATTATACAAATTTTGATTATTTTGAAGTAATCCAGAATAAACATTATCGCTTTGTTGTAGTGCAGCTTGTTTTTGTTGTTCTATTTTGGTTAATCGTTCGTCCATTATCTTTTCCTCCTATCGTTTAATGTATCCTGCTACAAATCCTTGTAATGTACATGAAAAAAGTCCAAATGGTTTATTTGAACTAAATTTAAGCTGGATATCTTTAAATTTTTTATCCTTTATCCTATAGGTTATATATCCTTTTTCGTCTGTATATACATTTTTTGTCTTCAGTTTATTATCTACTATTGTATCGAGTTGTATTGCCTTATTTCCCATTATTTTAACATCTGCAACATTTCCTCTTTTATTTGTTGTTTTAGTATAACTAGGATATCCAAAATCATCTTTTGGAGTTGTCCAACAACTATATATATTTTTATCAATATCAGAAGTACCACTTAATAAAAATAATTCTCCGTTTTCATTACCTAAAAATAATTCTTGCCTATATTCTTTAATAAAATTAATATTATTAGGTAATTCCCAATAAAACCATTCATATTCGATATCGTTAGAAGTATTTTGAAATTTTTTACGACTATCGGCTAAATATATGTGAGAATTTACTAAACACATTAAATAGCCATTATATTCTGCTAATTTTATATCTTTATAATTATCTTCTAATAATAATTTAGCATCAACATAACTAGAACGGTGTTGAATAAGCTGTTCTCCATATAACGTAGATTTAGCTACACCTTCTAACCCTCGATTAGAGAAAAATACTATATCATCATTAAAATTAATTCCTGTAGATACACAACCAAGCGAAATAGATCCATTAACACTAGGATAAATTTTATTATAAGTACTATCTAAAGTAGGCGTTAAATAATAAATACTACTACTATTTTGTTCAATAGATTTTATTACCCATAAAACATTATTTCCAGGTATTAATGCCTTTATTTGAGCTTGATTTAAACCACATTCATAATATGCTGTATCCCTAACATATCTTGGATCATTTAATTCACAATGAAATACTGCATTTGGATAATTAGGATTACCACTAAAAAATATTCTATTATCAAATTCACATAAAAGAGTACAATTAAGTATTCTTCCTAAATAATCATCTCCAGTTTTACTATACGTTATTATTACTTCTGTGTCTTTAGCTGGGGCTTTATTAAAAGTTACTATTCCTTCTTTTCTATCTACTCGAAAATCTACATTTTCGACTTTTAATAATCCATTAATAGTCGCTTCCATTAAATAATAGTTAGCACTATCTAAATCCTGAGCATCTAGATAATATTCTGTACTAGTTCCATCTCCTATAAAGGCATTTTTTCTATACGACGTAAGACAATTAACAGGCTGATAAACTAAATCTGTGTCTGTAGTTTCATCTATATTAGTTGAGCCATTTGGATTTTTATAATAAGAAGTTATTGGTATAGTTCCTACTACTTTTTTAAGCTCATCACCATCATATTCTAAATAGTTAATTCCATCTTTTATAAATAACGTATTTTCAAACACAAAAGAATTGCTTTCAATAATGTTCATACCTGTAAATAATTCAGTTTTATCTACTGGGTTATTAGGATAATTATTCCATTTATACAATTTTGTACCTACATGTACTAAAACATGTAATATATTATTTTTATTTAAAAAAAATAAACCTAAAATTTTATTTTCAAAAGTAGTTAATAAATTTATACCTGGTCGAGTTTGAACACAATCGCTATCATCATATTTTTTCCACATATTTACAGTTTCAGGACTTCTATTTACTTTTACATCATTATTTGTAAAATCTACGCCTCGAAAATTATTATAATTTCTTGTTATTAAATCACTAATACTAGACATCTATACCACCCTCAAAAGTAATAATGCCATTTGAACTACGTGGGTCAATTTTGTTTTTCATTTCCATATATCTTTCATAAAAATATCTACCATAATTGCTTATCATGTCCATTTTAAGTAAATCAGCAGCTATACCGTAAGGCATTATTTCTAAAAGAATATTATCAAGTTCAAATTCATATGTTTCATCATAATTATCTGTACTCGGATTTAATTCTACTAATTCAGGGTATTTATAATAATATATAGTAAATTCGCCTTCATAATCTTCAGGTAAAATGATTGTATTTTCATCAGGCATTGTATATGAAATATCTTCATTAAATACAATTTTATTTAATTGATATATATCCTCAATATAGTCTTTAATATTTATTATTTTATCATCATCTTGTTCTATTTCAATTGTAGTATTAGCCGTTATTCTTCTATATGGCATTAAATCTAATTGGATTTGATTTACTACACCATTTATTTTGTTTAAAACATCTTCATCTTCTGCCATTTCTTTTAAAGTTGGATAATATTCTTCAATAAGACTAAATGCTTTAATTTTCATTTCCTTTAATGTCATTTTCCACCTCCGTATCTAAATCTTTAATATATTCCAATTCTTGAATAGCCTCTTTAATCGTTACATATTTATTTACCGGAACAACGTATCCACGTTCTTCGTTTTCAAATAAAACTACCATTCCTTTTTTTAAATATATTGTTGTTTTAGTTTCTGTCTTATATTCTGAAGTTTCAATAATTTGTGTTTGAATAAATTCTAAATTTTTTAGTTCTTGACTTATTGTCTTATCTTTATTTTCATATTTTAATGTAGTGTTTTCATCTACAACTATTCCTTTATAAATTTCACAATTAGGTATTAATATTAAATTCTTCATATATTCACTCCTTTGCGCGAGTAGTGGATTTGCACCACTAATATTACTTTTCTCACGATAAAAAGGGTTTGCACCCTTTCAATTATTCTTCGACAGCATATTTAATAACTTGAATACGATCCTCGTCAATAATTTTAGCTCCAAAAGTATCAAGACCACGAACAATATCTTTAAATCTTTTTTCACTTCTTAAAGCTTCTACTTCATTAATTTGTCCAGCAAAAGCAATAGCCTTTTTACCACGTATATCACAATATACATTTGAGCCATCATTTTTCATATTATTGCTCATGATAACGTCAAATTCGTCATAAACACCGACTTTACCTTTTTTAATATATTCTGGGTTACTTGTTGATAAAGTAATTAAGCAATTTTTAAATGCATTATAAAATCTTGGTGTAATTTCTATTACTCCTTCTTCATCAAAATTTCTTTCACGAAGTTCTACTATTGCATCATCTACACCTTTTTTAGTACCTTCTTCAGTTAATTCAGCAACTTCTGTAACATGAGTAGCCTTTGAAATTAAGTCAGCAATATAACTGTCTCTGGCAACTGCTAAACCATGTACAGCTTTTTGTTGAAATTTTTCTTTTAAACCTGGTACACTTTGAGCTTTATCAATATCATCTACATAAAAAGCAAAATAATTTGCTTGGTCTATAGTTAATAATTGACTAGCATCACTCATGTCCTCGATAGTTATATCAGTACTATTATCATATTTTGCTATTGTTGGATCTCCAACTCCTAAAATTTTAACTGATTGTGCATATTTACAATCTCCTTCATAATCACGTAAACAGTTATCTACTAGTTTACATTTTAATTCAAGTTCATCTTGAATCTTTTTACTCCAAATAGTTTGGATAAAATGTGTTACAGCCATTTTTAATCATTCCCTTCTAATTACCATTTATAAGAAGAATTTTCAACTGCTTTAAATAGCTCAGGATTTTTATCAAAGTCTTCTTTGCTAAATTTAGAAGCTTCTTCGTATGTATAAAAATCTTTAATACTATTTTCTACAGGCGCATTCTTCATACTTCCTGGATTTTCAACCTGTGGCTTTGGTTGCATGCCTTTGTATAAGGCGTATATTTCTTTTATTGGAACGTTAGAATTAAATTGCTTTCTAAATTTAATAAATTTACTATCAGATAGCAATTCTTCTTTAGCTCCAAGTTTTAGAAGCTCTTTTTTATCATTTTCTTCTGTAAGTTTTTCACTTAAAGTAGAAAATATAATTTTTTCACGTTCGCTCATATTTGCATATCCGATTTGAGCAAGTCTATTCGCTTCATTTAACATAGAATCATATCCATCTTCAATAAAGCCAATTGCTTCATCTTTAGCTAATACTTCAATTTCGTGTTTAGAATAAGAAGGATTAACTCGTTCAGGCATTTTAATGCCTTCGTTTTCGTAATATTCCCTCATTCTTTTATTAGCTTCTTTAATATCCGAAGTTCCTAATCCAGCATTTAGTACAGCTTCAGTATCTCTGTAGTCAGCTAATTGCTTTTCATAGTTTCGTTCGATTTTATCGAGTTTTCTTTTAACTCGCTTGTCTATAAGGTCATTTAGTTCTTCATCAGTAACAAAACGTCCTTTTGGTGTGCTATCATCTTTTGTTTCTAAAGTAGTTTCTGTATTTTGGTCTTCTACTTCAGCAGTATCAGTTAG
>CANQHY010000014.1 GCA_947623975.1 uncultured Bacilli bacterium | reverse complement strand
CGATGCCACAAATGTTCTCACAGCAATGCTAGATTTGCTGGAAAGAGCGGGAAAAGTATCTCTAAATGACCTTTACGACATGGTCGGAATTACCGCACCTTGGTCGGATGTTTATTGGGGATGGACAAACCTTTCCACGGCTGTAGTTTCAGAATGCAGGGATGGTATGAATATAGGTTATATGTTGGTTCTGCCTAAGCCTATAAGAATAGCACCATAAGGAGAATAATATGACAGAAAAAGAATTTTTTAAAAAATTTGATGAACATATGGACTTAGAAAAAGAGCCAGTGGCTGAAAAAATGGAGATAGAATTTGAACCCGGCTGGCAAGAGCGGTTTATAGGTCATATGCTCGGAATAGTAATTAAAAATATAGAAGTAGGAGAAGGCTATAAAATATATGATAAAATAGAAAAGAAGAGATATTGTCGATATGCTGAATCTCATTTAGCATCTTTTCTAAGTTATATGTATAATAATATACTTATAACTGATCCAGATACATATCAAGGTATAATAACTACTATATTAAAAGAAGCATATATGAAGGAAAGAGGAGATAAAAAGAATGGCAACTAAATTGTCTCTAAGACCAGAATACATAGACGGAGCACCTAGATTAAGAAAAAGACCACTTTATAATGTATCAAATAATGAACATAAGTTTTTTGCTACAAGGGAGTATAATCAGTCTATTAACAACTCTATAAGACTTCTATCCGTGATAAAAGTTATATCGTCACATAAAGTTTGGTATGGGGAAGAAAGTAGGCGAGCCCTTGAGCATGCAATATCCCAGTCATGGATTGCTTCTTCTACTGGAATGCACAAAATAGATGTAATTATGAACTTTATAGTTCAGTTAAATTCCTCTATAGTACCTAAGGAAGTCTGGGATGATATTAATAAAAGGAGAAAAACAAATGGATGATGTTAATCTTGTGGCAGATTTTTTTGGAGAAGACGTTATACTCAATAAAATTGCAGAAAATGCCGCTTGCTTAGCTGCTGTATCAACTTCTCTTGCTCAATATAAAAGGGGAGATGATATAGAATATCAAGATCGAAGAGCGACACTTGGCTTATATAAAAAGAATGACTTTAAAGCTATTTTAAAGAAACTTCTTATGTACATAATGATGTGCCCTTATGCTCAGGAAGCCGCGGAGGAAATAACTACTGAAGAAGGGAAGAAACTCATAATTGAGCAAATAAAAACACTAATAACAAATAAAGCTAGAGAAAATCTTCCAACCGATTTGGAAACAGCGAGAAAATGGATCAATATAATGTTTGGCCATAATATGGATACGGAACCTAAAAAATATGTATCTGTGGAAGATCATGATAATCCAAAGGCATCAAAAATTCCATTTACTGTTGATGCCGATATTCAATCAATATTAGACAAACTATTTGGAAAAGGAGATAGTAGCAATGAATGAGCTTGTAACTAAAGCAACCACAAGTATAAGCCGTGCATTTGGCAAGGCGAAGCTATTTACTGTTAAATATTCACCTGAAATTCTTATAGGAGTAGGCACTATTTCTATAATTGGGGGCGTCGTACTTGCTTGTAAGGAAACACTTCATGTCGAGGAAATCCTGGACAACGATAAAAAAATCAAAGACGAAATAGAAGGAACTCATACTTCTCAGCCAGTTGTATATACTGAGGAAATGGCCAAGCATGATAGAATTGTGCAGACGACCAAGACTGCAGTTGAGCTTGTAAAACTTTATACTCCCTCTGTAGCGCTCGTTACTGGCGGCATAACTTGTTTCCTCGTAGCCCATGGTATTCTTCATAAGAGAAATCTTGCTCTTATAGCAGCTTATAATGCTGTTTCTTCTGAATTCGAAGAGTATAGAAAACGAGTTGCTGAGCAGGTTGGTGAAGATGTAGAAAGTAGAATAAAGTCCGGAGTAGTTAAGGCAGACAAGGATGATGAGCAGGTTAAAAAGGGCGATGAAGTCCATGTAGGACCTCTTAATACATCTATGTATGCTAAATTCTTCGACTCTACTAATAGTCATTATTGTAAGGACCCTGACTATAACATCTCGTTCCTTACTGCTCAGGAAAGAACAGCAAATAGAACCCTTGCAAGAAGAGGTCATATGTTCTTAAATGAGGTATATGATCTTTGCGGTCTTCCTCATACACGAGCGGGAGCTGTTGTCGGTTGGATGTATGACCCGACCCATCCCGATACTCATATAGACTTTTCTATGCTTAGATGCTGGAAAGATCTTATGAGCGACGATGCAAGTAGATCTCTTAAACCCGGCTATGAAAGTGCCATACTTCTTGATTTTAATGTCGATGGTGTAATACTTGACATGATTTAAGGAAGATTGTATGAACAATATATCAAAAGAGAGAATTGATAAAGCGATATCAGTTAATAAAAATTTAGAAAATCATATGTATAATCTTGAAGATGCATGCAAAAGAACTCAAGAAGCAATAAATTCATATTATAAAACTTGTATGAAATGGAGAGATCAAAATGACTAATTATAAAAATGGAGAAATTAAAATGACTAATTCTGAATTTATAACTGACGAGATAGCTTTTAATGGTATAAGTATTTATCGTGGGCGTGTCATAATGCGATTTCAGCCAAAGTATCCGTCCATAGATAACTGTAGACCATTTTATAAAATGTATAAAAATATAATAAAATACGCTATGGATTCAGATAGATTTGAACCCGGTACAATGGTCAATCAATCAATAGAATTGGGTTACCAGAGGCAGCTTGAAAATCAATTCTTTTCTGGCAGATATTATTTTACAAAATTAGAAATATTTATAATTGATACGGCATACAAGAGATCTGAAAAGAAAACACGTAAATTATATAAGATATTATATAATGGACCTAGAGGAAGGTATGCATAATATGGAGACACCTGCTATATAAAACTCACTTGGAAATGCTAATTGGCAATTTTTAAAATACTATTCAAAAATTTATTAAATTAAAGGAGATTATTAAAATGACTGTTAAGAAGTGCGACCGTTGCGGAAAGATTTATAAGACTAATTCCTCCGAAGGAAATAAGTATAAGTATCGTGTGTCTACTAAGGCTGAGGATACTGGAAAGCTTTACACAATTGACCTCTGCTATGATTGCCTTAGTGAGCTTGAGAATTTTGTCCATGGTAGTAATAGTCCTCTTAGTGATGACGTATGCGAGGCCCATTCAAAGGCTTGCTGCTGTGAGAACGATCCTCATGTTGAGGCTTACGCTTCTCCCGATGCATCCGACGATGTAACTGAGATGTTCTAATCTATTGGAGGATTAAAATGAATATACAAAATAAAAGCATTGCCCGTTTTGGACTTACTGCTGGAGTAGCAATCTTAGTCGGAGCGGGGTCTTCTTTTGCGACATATAAAGTCATGGCAAAAAAGAAAGACAATGTAAATGCTACTCTTACTCATAAATATTATGAAGTAAATAAGCGACTTCACGCTTTTGAGAAAGTAGTAAATACTCTTTCTAATTCTGATGAGATATTTGAAGCTGTTAATAATGAGCTTACTTCTCCATCAGATGAGGAAGAGGATGATGGCGAAGAAGTAGATGATAGTGCAGCTAAAGAAGTATCTACAGTAGCACCAACTGATCTTGGTAAGGCCACAAACCTTAATAAAGTTCCTTATCATATGATGTATGGAACACAGATAGTTGACAGATCAATAGAAGACTCAGACCAGCATCTTGATGATCCCCGACCACCCGAACTCATATTAGATGAGCAGGACACTTGGTCTAATGTTCCTCAAGAAAAGCCTCCCGATCCAATGGACCAACAAGACCCATATGTAATATCTCAAGATGAATGCGGAGATAGTAATAATGATGTAGAGTGTTTAATCTATTATGATGGTGATGGCACATTAGCCAATGAAATGGAAGAGGCACTAAATATATCAGATTATATAGGTGAGGAAAACTTAGATAAGTTTGTCGATGGACTTCTCTATATTCGTAATAATCGCTTCGGCATGGACTACGAAGTTCGTTGGGATCTTGGCTCTTTCTCCAGGGATATTTTGCAATTTCATGAAGATGATTACATTGGCGGCAGAATGGAGATGAAGAATCGTGGTCCAAGAAATAGAGAAGAATTCAAGTAATGAAAACTATCTTCAAATTTATTTAGACGAATTGTTTGACCGTATGGATATAGGTAAAGTGGAAGAAAATGGAAAAATATCTTACTACCGTTTAGCTAGACTTTTAACATCTATAGAATTTTATTGTGTTATTGATAGAGACACAAATAGAGTTTTTGATGCTTATAGTTTTAGAGAAAAATGGTGGAACGAAAACATAAAGCCATATAATTCGCTGCCTATGGATGAGACTAATATGAGTTCTTCAGTCTCTCTATTTGAGGTTTTATCAGCCTTGTCCATACGTATGGAAAATGAAATTCTTCAATCTCCAGAATCCGGAAATCGTGAGAACAAATGGTTTTGGATGATAATGAAGAACATCGGATGGGATAAATACACCGACGACTCTATGGATGATTCTGATGTTAATAAAATAAAAATGGACGCATTCAGAATTATGGATAGATCATACTCAGAAAATGGTGCCGGTGGATTATTCCCATTAGCAAAGACTACAAGAGATCAGACAAAAGTAGAAATATGGTATCAAATGGCAGAATACATAGAAGAAAATAATATAACTTAAAGAAGGTATATCAATGGAATACGAAGATCGATATGTGCATTGTGATACTCTAATATATATACCATCAGAAAATATATTTATAGATAGTATAGAAGATCCATGCCCACATGTGTCAACAGCTTATATGGGCTCAGAGGTAACAGAAGGAATGACTATATTTAACATTCACGACTATGTACCTCCAGCAATAGTAGAAGAATTTTTAGAAAAAAAGGAGGATATGTTTTATGAGGTCACTCCGACGCATATTGTTTGGCTCATCTATGCCGAAGGTGAGTGGCTCCAAGAAGATGCGGAGCTCCTCGAAGCATATCGATATGCCGTCGAAAACGACAAAGACCTTGAAGACTACAATGGACCCTACGCCGACCAAACAGAAAACGAATAACATTGTAAAGCGGTATGGGCCAATAAATCCTTTTGGTGCTATTGTCTTATTCTATGACAAAGACCATAATTGGTTTACGGACGAAGACGGTTTTGTAATATATGATATTTTTGAATTTGTTCCTGTGTATGTTATTGAGGAATATCTTTCAAAAAATCAAGAACCATGCTTCGTCTACAAAATTTCTCCGGATGTAGATGTGGAAATTTATAGAGGTGATGTAGAATCTGTGGTTCAAGAATATTTTAATTCTTTAGAAAACCAAGATTTTTATGATCAATACTTTGATAGACGATAAAGGAGGATCAAAATGGATAATAATCCTAATGCACCCAATCAAAAGTCTTTTGTAGTATACATAAGTAAAAGATTTAGTATTGTAGGAAATAAAATTATTAATATTGTAAGAACTTTTAGAAACACAATTACAAAGACAAGTTGTTATTTGAAAAGGAGATCAAAATAATGAATAATGTTGAAATTATAAAGCCGGGAATTCTGTATCCTAGTTTTGGCTCTATAGCAAAGCTTACTTCTTCGACTGAAATGTTACGTTTTACATGTCCAAGGTGTGGATGCAAATTCCAAATACATTATATCGAACTTAAAAAATATATTGATTCATTTGAAAAAACTTCTATACCAGCCGCTATCATATCAACTTTTGATAATACTACAGGTGAACTTGAGGTTGTAGGAAATCAAGCAGTTAAATGTCCAGAATGCGGTTGCAAATCAAGTAATGTTGATAATAAGTATGCAGTTAAGCCTCATATTTTTAATATTCCAGAAAAGGAGAATGATAAAATGCCTACTAAAGTTATGAATAGAGAGGAATACCTAAATATGGTTGTCATTTTGTCGAATGACTTTGAATTACGTCTAGGAACGTCTGTAAAACACTATAAATATGGTAACTATGATGCTATTTCTGCTATGTTTGGTCCTGAAGTAGATCCTCTTGATCCAGAGTGTAAAATGGACAAACTTATAGAATTTGATCGTAGTATGTATTTCCGTTTCTATGAGCCATCCGATCTTAGTTATGGAGAAGAGACAAAGGATGCTGTAAATAATGCCACCAAAATTTATAATACTCTTGCAAAATATATAGACGAAAAGGATGGCCTATGCTTTGTTAATATTCCATTCGAAGCCGTCATTAATCACCCCGTTTACTTTACACTTTGCCAGTATACCATGGTACACCATAAGAAAGTTATATTTGCTACTAGTCCTTCTTATGATTATGATACTGGCGTTGTTCATAACTCTGATGAGAAAGACACATTTAGTAGAGTAAAACCAGTGGCAGTTGCACCGTTTACAAATGATGAAGACATAAATGATTGCGGTGATTGCACAGATTGTACGGACGAAACCGTTGTTACTGAGGAATTTGGGTTTAGTGAAATCACTTTAAAAGAGTTTCTTAACATGACTTATGGAGCCGCTTGTAAGACTGGAAAAAGTCTTGCTAGAAAAATTAAAAATGGTGTTTCTAAGATTGGCGATATCAAAATTTTCATCAAAAAATGACTAAAAATGGCCAATTTTGGCAAAGGGTCATATATGCCATGTAATTTTCGTTACCCCAATTTTGTTACACTTTTTTGTAACAATGTTACACTTTTGTGACACTTTTGAAAATGCCCAAAACCCTTGGGGCCCTAAGAGTTTCAGCGTTTTTGTGACACTTTTGCATTTTTTTTAGTAAAAAGTTTTATAAAAAAGTACTATTTTTCTAAAAAGTTTTAAATGTTACAAAAAAGTGTAACATCGTAACAAAGCGACTTTTAAGGGCCCCAAACTTTATAAAATGGAGGTTATAGAATGGCTAAAATTATCGGCCCAATAGTTATTGGAATTTATGCTATTGTTACTATTGGTCTTGTATTAAAAATTATTTTTGATGCTCTAAAAGATATTTATATTACATTTGGAGATCATAAGAAATTTTTTCACGATCGTTTAGGAATTCATGTTCCAGCTGATAAAGATATTCAAGTGGGCGAAAGTACCATTTGTAAATATTGTTCGCATCCTATGACATATTTAGGAAACGATAAATTTTTAATGTTTTAAAGGATAATACTAAACAGGAGATGCTGTTTAAAAATGATTAAAAAGAATAAAATTATTTTTATTGTTTGCATTGTATTAGTTTTAGTTTTTGTGTTAACAATTTCCTGGATTACTTATAAGTATGTTTATGAAAATAAATTTACAACTTTTGGCCACGACTTCTATGGGCATATATCTAACGGCGAATATGCAGTAGATGGCAATATTGTATACAGTTATTGCCGAGTTTGCGGTCAAAAAATAGGACAAGAATTAGATGCATTAAGTGGATCAAAATGGGTTCTTTCAAGATAAATATAAATGCTATATTCTTTGAAAGGAGGTGAGAGCCACGGATTTCTTTAGAATAATGATGAAGAAAAGAAATGGAGTCACCGAAGTATATCCAGACTTCATAGTTAAGCCAAGCGAAGACCTGATGGTGAAAGGACGTTCGTTCTATGCTATTTGGGATTCATCAATAAATATGTGGACTACTAATGAGTTTAGAGTTGCACAACTTGTTGATGAGGAATTAAGAGAATTCGCTAATACTATGAAGTTTAATAATGGTGACCCCGTTAAAATAAAGTATATGAGTAGCTTTGAAAGCGGTGTTTGGAAATCTTATAAAGATTATTTAATGAAGATGCCAGACACTGACACTCAACTCGATCGAACTGTTACATTCCAAAACTCAGAAGTTAAAAGAACCGATTATGTAAGTAAAAGAGTTCCTTATGCATTAGTAGATGGAGACTATAGTGCATGGGACGAGCTTATAGGCACTCTGTATGAATCTGATGAAAGAATGAAAATTGAGTGGGCGATAGGATCTATAATAGCTGGAGTCGGAAAAGACATTCAGAAATTTTTAGTACTCTATGGCGATAGTGGAACTGGCAAATCTACGATATTAAATATTATAGCCAAACTCTTTCAAGGTTATACCACTACTTTTGAAGCCAAAGCTCTCACATCAAGTAACAATTCTTTTAGTACAGAAAACTTTCGAAATAATCCGTTAGTAGCAATTCAGCATGATGGAGATCTTAGTAAAATTGAGGATAATACAAAATTGAATTCTATTGTTTCTCATGAAATGATGGAGCTTCATGAAAAGTATAAACCTAGTTATACTTCGAGACTTAATTGCTTCTTGTTTATGGGTACAAATAAGCCAGTAAAGATAACTGACTCTAAATCTGGCGTTATAAGGCGTTTAATTGATGTAGCTCCGTCTGGACGGCTTATCCCTATAACAAGATACAATGTTCTCTATAATCGCGTAGACTTTGAATTAGGGGCTATAGCAAAGCATTGCTTAGATGTATTTAACGGATTGGGCCCGCATTATTATGACAAATATAAACCGTTTCAAATGATTTCTCAAACAGATGTGTTTTTTAACTTTGTCGAAGAGAATTCTCTTACTTTTAAAGAGCAAGATGGATGTACTCTTAGACAAGCATGGGATATGTATAAGGAGTATTGTGATTATTCAGCAGTACCTTTTAAACTTCCTATGTATAAGTTTAGAGATGAGCTTAGAGAATATTTTAGAGATTTTAAAGATACATGGCGTCTTGACGGAAAACAAGTTAGAAGTTGTTTTGTGGGGTTTAAAATGGACAAAATAACTAATAAGACTGATGAATTAAAAGAGTTTGAGAAGCCGGCGTCTTTAACTTTAGAGGATACTGTATCTTCTTTAGATGAGATTCTAAAAGATTGTCCAGCTCAATATGCATCTGATAAACTTACTCCTACTAAAAAGTGGAGCGAAGTAGCAACAACATTAAAAGATTTAGATACTAGTAAAGTACATTATGTTAAGCCACCAGAAAATCATATAGTTATAGACTTCGATCTTAAAAATGAGAAAGGAGAAAAAGATGCTGCAAGAAACTTGGAAGCAGCTTCCAAATGGCCCCCTACCTATGCTGAATTTAGTCAAGGAGGAAATGGAGTTCACTTACACTACATCTATGAGGGTGACCCCGGATCCTTGTCGAGAATTTATGATGACGGTATCGAGGTTAAGGTCTTCAATGGAAACGCATCCCTTAGAAGAAAAGTTTCTAAATGTATAAATCTTCCTATAGCTTCTATCTCAGCCGGACTTCTATTAAAGGAGAAGAAACCAGTGATAAACTATAATACAGTAATAACAGAAAAGTCCCTTCGTGCAAAAATAGAGAAAGCGTTAAATAGAGAATATGAAGCAAATTCTCATACAAAACCAGCGATAGATTTAATTTATAAATTCTTAGAGGATGCTTATGCTAGTGGATGCCCATATGATGTTACCGACATGCGTCCTAGAATTTTAGCATTTGCTAATAATAGTACACATAATTCATCATATTGTGTAACGTTAGTCTCTAAGATGAAATTTAAATCTGAAGACGCTGGGCCACCATCAGATAATTACGAAGATGATAGATTAGTATTCTTTGACTTGGAGGTATTTCCTAATCTATTATTAGTAAACTGGAAATATGATGGTGCTGAAAAATGTGTGAGAATGATAAATCCATCACCCACAGAAGTAGCAGAGTTATTTAAATATAGGTTAGTAGGATTCAACTGTAGAAGATATGATAATCATATACTTTATGCTAGATATTTAGGATATGATAACCATCAACTATTTATGTTGAGTCAGAAACTTATTAATAATAGCAAAAACGCTACATTTTCAGAAGCATATAACATATCTTATACAGATGTACTTGACTTTGCTGCGGCAGTTAATAAAAAGAGTTTAAAGAAGTTCGAAGTAGAATTAAGAATCCATCACCAAGAATTAGGTCTTCCTTGGGATGAGGATGTTCCAGAAGATAAATGGGATGAAGTAGCTGAATATTGTGATAACGACGTTATATCTACTGAAGCTGTCTTTCATCATTTAAAAGGCGACTGGGTAGCAAGGCAAATATTGGCAGAGCTTAGCGGACTAACTGTTAATGACACAACAAATCAGCATGCTACTAGAATTGTATTTGGAACAAATAAGACTCCTCAAAATGAATTTATGTATAGAGACTTATCAGAACCAGTAACCAGTATGAGTGACGAAGTGAGAGAGTATTATAAAGAAAACACTTCGTTGCCTCTTAATTTTATCCCACCAAGCAGAGACGGTCAAACTTTTGAGCCATCAATTCTTCCTTACTTTCCCGGATACAAATTTGATAATGGTAAAAGTATATATAGAGGAATTGAAGTTGGAGAGGGCGGAGAAGTATATGCGGAACCTGGTATATATTATGATGTTGCATTGCTCGATGTTGAAAGCATGCATCCTAGTAGTATAGAGGATGAGTGCCTATTTGGTCCTAAATATACTAAGATATTTAGCGAAATAAAGAAAGCACGAGTTTACATTAAGCATGAAGATATAGAAGGCCTTAAAACTGTACTTAATGGAAAATTAGTAAAATTTGCTGAAAGAGCTCAAAATGGAGAATTTTCATTTAGCGACTTAGCAACAGCTATGAAGACTGTTATTAATTCCGTTTATGGGCTAACGTCAGCATCTTTTGCTCATCCTTTTAGAGATCCAAGAAATAAAGACAACATCGTTGCAAAGCGCGGTGCATTATTTATGGTAGATCTTATATATGCTGTGCAGGAGAAAGGATTTACTGTAGCTCATGTTAAAACTGACTCTATAAAAATTCCAAATGCAACTCCAGAAATTATAAAATTTGCTGAAGATTTTGCACATATGTATGGTTACAATTTCAAGCACGAGGCAACTTATGAGAAAATGTGCTTAATTAATGATGCCGTCTATATTGCAAAAGGTAAATGGGGGGATCATGCTGGAGAATGGACCCCTACGGGAGCCAGATTTGCGCATCCTTATGTGTTTAAGACATTATTTACGAAACAGAAAATAGAATTAGATGATTTATATGAAGTCAAAAGTGTACAATCTGGATATATTTATCTCGACTTTAATGAAGGATATCCAGATGTACAAGTAAGTGAAAATCTTAAAGCCACATTGATGAAGTCATATAAAAAGAATCCAGAATCAGTATCAGACTATGAATCAGAAATTAGTAGGCTTGACTCTGAAATAGCTCTTGGTCATAATTATACATTTGTAGGAAAAACTGGTTTGTTTGTTCCTATTAAGCCTGGCTGTGGAGGAGGAAGGCTTGTAAGATATGATAAAGATTCAAATAAATATGATAGTGTAACAGGAGCAAAAGATTATAGATGGGCAGAAGCAGAAGTTATAGCTGCTACTCATAAAGAAAATAATATAGACATGAGTTACTTTAGAGCACTTGTTGACGATGCCATAGATAAAATGAGTAAATTTGGAGATGTGTATGCATTCTTAGAAGATACTCCAGTTGATCCATCTCCTCCATGGTGTTTAGTAGATGATTGCTCAAAATGTCCTGATAGAAATAATTGTGACAGCCTACCAGCTGCTTTTAAAACGAAAGGAGAACAATAATGGATAACTCAAATCTTATTCTTGAAAATGCTACGCTTTTATTTAAGAACTTTTCTGGAGAAGCCGGTCGCTTTAATCCTCCCGGAAATAGAAATTTTTGTGTAATAATTCCTGATGAGCTAGCTCAAAAATTAATTGAAGATGGTTGGAATATTAGGACTCTTCCTGCAATGGATGACGGAACACCACTTAAATATTATACTCAGGTAGCTGTTAAATATAGTCCAGTAAATAATGCTCTTAATCCCAAAATAGTATTAGTTACTGAAAGAGGAAAGACTGTACTTAATGAAGCTAATGTTAATATTCTTGACTGGGCAGACATAAAGAAAGTAGATATTATGATTCGTCCATACCATTGGTCTGCAAGAGGAGCCACAGGAGTTAAAGGATATGTCAATAAGATGTATGTCACCGTCGAAGAAGATGAGTTTGAAAAGAAATATGGTGACATTCCTGATATTCCGGATAGTGCTCAAAACGCACATAATGAAGATAAGGATGTGTATCCATTCTAATGGGTGTTCTACTTGATTCATATCAAATAGACGCTGTTAATAGGCTTAGATCCGGCTCCATCTTATGTGGTGGGGTCGGGTCTGGCAAATCTAGAACAGCTCTATCATATTATTTATTTAAAGAATGTAAAGGTCGAGTTCCTCTTAATGGCGATAAAATATTTAAGCCAATGGAAAATAAAAAAGATCTTTATATTATAACCACTGCTAAAAAAAGAGACAGTGGAGATTGGGAAAGAGAATGCTCCATGTTTACTTTTGAGGCAAACGATGTAAAAGTAATAATAGATAGTTGGAATAATATAAAGCAGTATTGCAATATTTGCAATGCATTTTTTATTTTTGATGAACAGCGAGTTGTAGGAAGCGGAGAATGGGTTAAAAGCTTTTTACAAATAGCTAAAAAAAATCATTGGATACTATTAAGTGCTACTCCAGGAGATACTTGGCTAGATTATATACCGGTGTTCATAGCTAATGGCTTTTATAAAAATAGAAGCGAATTTATAAGAGAACATGTGGTATTTAATAGGTTTGCAAAGTTTCCAAAAGTTGATAAATATGTAAATGTTAATAAACTTATATTTTTTAGAAATAGTATAATGGTTTGTATGGATTATAAAAATAAACATGATATTCATACAGATTATATTAAGGTTGAGTATGATCAAAATATATATGATAATGTAGTAGAAACTAGATGGAATATATATACTCAAAAACCTATAAAGAATAAATCAGAATATCTTCAAGTGCTAAGAAAAATAGTTAACTCAGATCCTAAAAGATTAGAAGCTACTGAAGAACTTATAAAGGAAGTTCCAAGGCTTATAATATTTTATAACTATGACTACGAATTAGATTCACTTAGAAAATTATGTAGAAGTTTGGATGTTATCTTTGCTGAATGGAATGGCCATAAGCACATGCCTATTCCTAATTCTTCAAAGTGGGTATATCTTGTTCAATATACTGCTGGAGCAGAAGGATGGGAATGCACTACAACAAATACAATTTTATTTTATTCTTTAAACTATTCTTACAGAACTACGGTTCAAGCTAGAGGTAGAGTTGACAGATTTAATACCCCTTACTCAGAATTAAGAATGATTCATCTAATTTCTAACTCTTCGATTGATAAAACGATATTAAAATGTTTAAATGAAAAGAGGGATTTTAATTTATCTAGGGATTTAGACTTTTAACCAAAAATACATGGCTTATAATGAGAGGAAAGTAAAATATGACATTAAAATATGTTTTTCATATCCTCTATTCTTTGAGGTAAAATCATATGGGTAAAAAAGAAAAGGACTTTCAAAAAGAATTGATAAAAGAACTTTCTAAAAAATACCCAGATGCCATCATTTTAAAGAATGATGCAAACTATATGCAAGGCATACCAGACCTTTCTATTTTTTATGGTAAGCATTGGGCCATGCTAGAATGCAAGAAAAGTGCTAAAGAAGCATCTAGTTCTAATGGGTATCAACCAAATCAGCCATATTATATTGAGGCTGCAAATCGTATGTCTTTTGCAAGAGTAATTTATCCAGAGAATAAGGAGGAGGTTTTAAATGATCTTCAACGATCATTCGAGACTTAAAGATCAGCATGCTTTTCTTAGTGCATCAAAATACCATTGGATAAATTATAGTGAGGAAAAGTTGACTGCTGTCTATAATAAACATATGGCTGCCGAAAGAGGAACCGAATTACACGCTTTTGCAGCTGAATGCATTCGTTTAGGAATAAAATTACCTGACAATACTAAGACTCTTAACCGTTATGTAAATGATGCAATAATTTATGGATTAACTCCAGAACAGACATTATATTATTCTGATAATTGCTTTGGGACAGCTGACGCTATAGGCTTCAATAATAATGTTCTTAGAATTAGCGATTATAAAAGCGGAGATAATACCACATCATTTCATCAATTAGAAATATATGCTGCTTTGTTCTTTTTAGAGTACAAAAGAATACCATCTTCTAAAATAAATATGATATTACGAATATATCAAAATGATAACTATAGAGAATATATTCCAGAACCAGAAACTATAAAGAAAATAATGAATACAATAATAACTTTCGATAAAAGAATAGAACAAATAAAAGGAGGTAGCATCTAAATGGATAAAGAAAGAACCATCTATTTCGAGCATTATGGAACGCCCAGGCATTCTGGTAGATATCCTTGGGGGTCTGGTGAGAATCCATATCAGCATGATTCTGGAGCGTTCATGGCTGCTATCTCTAAAATGAGAAAAGACGGTATGAGCGATGTTGAGATTGCCAGAAGTATGGGCATATCAACAACTACTCTTCGCGCTAGGTGGAGTATAGCCACAAATGAAATTAAAGCAGCAAAATCATCGCAGGCGTGGAAACTAAAAGAAAAAGGAATGAGCATTACAGCAATTGCCAAACGTATGGGGGTTCCTGTTTCTACAGTTGCCGGGTATCTTAAGAACCATGAAGGAATAAGACAGAATGCCATCCTTAACACTGTTGACGTTCTTAAAAAAGCTATTGATGAAAAGGGAACCATCGACATCGGAAAAGGTATAGAAGCTTATCTTGGAGTTAGTGGGACTCATCTTCATAGTGCTGTAACCTTTTTAAAAGACGAAGGGTATGTGCTTAGTTATGTTCCGTATACTCAACTTGGAACAGGTTATAAAAGCACATTAAAGGTTTTATCTAAACCCGGCACTCAATATAAAGATATAATGGCAAATCGAGATAAAATAGATCTCCCCTTTGCTCATGAATATCTTGAAGATTCTGGTTTAACTAAACGAGGTATAGAACCCCCAGCATCTATAGATCCAAAAAGGGTAATAATTCGATTTGCAGAAGATGGCGGAAAAGAAATGGATGGTGTTATACAACTTAGAAGAGGCGTTGATGACATCTCATTAGGCAATGCCAGATATGCGCAAGTTAGAATTAAAGTAGGAGAAGATAAATATTTAAAGGGCATGGCCATGTACACAGATGATCTTCCAGATGGTGTTGACATTAGATTCAACACTAATAAATTTAGATCAGAAGTATCAGACCCCATGGATGCTCTTAAAAATATAAAAGACGATCCTGAGAATCCGTTTGGATCTACCATAAGGCAACGCCATTACATAGATGCTAATGGAGAAGAAAAGCTATCTGCTATAAATGTTGTCGGCTCTTTAAAAACAGCTAATGAAGAAGGATCGTGGGGAGATTGGAGCAAAACTATATCTAGTCAAGTTCTATCAAAGCAGCCCGTTGCATTAGTTAAAGACCGATTAAAAATTACTTATGATCAAGCTCTTGATGAGTATAACGAGATAAGTAATCTTACTAATCCTACTGTTAAGAAAACTCTTCTCGCCAAATATGCCGATGAAAGAGACTCTGATGCCGCCCATCTTCAAGCTGCGGGATTTCCAAGGCAAGCCTGGCATGTTATTCTCCCATTTCCCGATATGCCAGAAAATGAAATATATGCCCCTAATTATGAAAATGGAGAAACAGTAGTATTAGTTAGGCATCCTCATGGTGGAAAGTTTGAAATACCTACTCTTACAGTAAACAATAATTCTCCTTCGGCCAAAAGAGCTATAGAAGGTGCTCCTGATGCAGTGGGAATCAATTCTAAAGTTGCTGAAAGACTGTCCGGTGCCGACTTTGATGGCGATACTGTTCTGGTAATTCCTAATAATAATGGAGCTATAAAAACATCAGCCCCCTTAGAGCAATTAAAAGACTTTAGCCCTTCAGAAGCATATCCTAGTTATGAAGGGATGCCAACTGTTGGACCAAGCACAGGCTTCCATAAAGGTCGAGAGATGGGTAGTGTTAGTAATTTAATTACTGATATGACCATTCAAGGTGCCCCCACTTCTGATTTAGCAAAGGCCGTTGCATATTCCATGGTAGTCATTGACGCTGAAAAGCATAATCTAAATTGGAGGCAGGCTAAGGTTGACAATTTAATCCCCGAGCTAAAAGAAAAGTATCAAGGTGGAAAGAATGCTGGAGCCTCTACCCTAATTTCTAAGGCTAACGCCGATACTTATGTTAACGCTAGGAAATTAGAGACTACTTTAACTAGTAGAAACATCGACCCAGTAACGGGGGATAGAATTTATACCGAGACGGGTGAGACATATACTAAGACCGACAGCAAAGGAAGAACCCGGGTCGAGAAAAAACAGCAAATAGTTCCTCGTATGTCAACCGTTAAGGATGCTTTTGAGCTGTCATCTGGTACTGCCGTTGAAGCCGCTTATGCAACCTACGCCAATCAAATGAAAGACTTAGCTAGAAAGGCCCGTCTTGAGTATTTAAACACAGATTCTCAAAAATATAGTCCATCGGCTAAAACTACCTATTCAAAAGAAGTTGATTCTCTTAATCAAAAGTTAGAAGAAGCACTAAAAAATAGTCCTTTAGAAAGACAAGCTCAGTTAAAAGCGGGTTTTTACGTTAATAGCGTTATAAAAGAAAACCCATCTATGGAAAAAGATGAAATAAAGAAATTAAAGCAGCAAGCTTTAACTGCTGAAAGAATAAAAAATGGTGCTTCAAAGAGTAATATAAACATAACTCCTAATGAATGGGAAGCTATACAAGCTGGTGCCGTATCGAACAATACGCTTGAACGCATACTAGCTAATACAGATACTGATGTGATTAGAGCATATGCTACACCAAGAGCATCAGGAAATGTCGACGCTGCTATGGTATCAAGAGCAAAATCAATGCTAGCTTCAGGAATTCCGCAATCAGAAGTTGCAAAACAACTTGGAATATCAACTTCGACTTTGTATAAAGCAGTTCATTCGTAATTATAATTAATTTATTTAAATGATTTTGTAATTATATAAAAGAAATAATAATTAATTTATATAAAACATTTTCATTTTATAATAAAAACTTTATTTTAAATATTATTTTATTATAAAAAGAAAGGAAGTGAAGTTCTATGTATAATTCAATGTTAACAACAACTGACAATCCTTACAATCCTTTTACACAGTTCGATGATTGGTATGCGTTTGATGTGCAAAAAGGTTACAATTCGCTTTCTTATTTAGATAGAATTGCAAGGACTTCACCAGAGCTTAGTCCAAAAGAATATCTAGAAGCAATAGATAAAGCAATTGATGAAATAATTAGATTTAATTTAACTGGAAATTATGTCAAAGTAATAGAAGAAGTAGCAGAAGCATCGTAAATTTATTTTAAAATAAGGGTAAGGGGGGGTCAAATTAAAATGCACCCCCTCCCTGCAT
>CANQHY010000013.1 GCA_947623975.1 uncultured Bacilli bacterium | reverse complement strand
CATACAGGCATTATAGAAGAATGCCCAAAACAAATTTTCTTTAATATTGATAATTGTTCTTTTGCTTATCGAAATAAGCATTGGAATTTTTTCTAAATTATCACCAGTTAAAATTACATCAGCAGAATCCATAGCTATATCAGTTCCACTATTTATGCTAACCCCAATATTACTTTTAGCAAGACTAGGTGCATCATTAATTCCATCCCCTACCATCATAACATTGTGCCCTTCATCAATCAATCTTTTTATTTCACTTGTTTTATCTTGCGGTAAAACATTAGCAATAATATGATCAATCTCAAGCTGCTTTCCAATCAACTTAGCTGTTTTTTCATTATCACCTGTCAACATAATAACATTCTTACCAAGACTTTTTAGCATTTTAACTGTCTTCTTCGCATCATCTCTTACAATATCCTTAACCCCAATAAGACCAATTACTGTATTTTTTTCAATTACATAAACTATGCTGTTTCCTAAACTAATCAAATTTTCCTCGTCTTTAAGGTATTTATTTTCAATATTTAATATTTCAAACAACTTATTATTTCCAACATGATATATTTTATTTTTGATTTTTGCTTCCAGTCCTATACCTGAAATATTTTTAAAATCAGAAGCATCGTAAAATGGTATTTTAAGCTCTTGTATCCTGTTAACAAAAGCTGCTCCAATCGGATGAGTAGATTTTTGTTCTATACTTGCTACAATTTTTATCAATTCGGAATCAGTATAGTTACTATAATTAAAAATCTTACTGATTTTCAAGTTTCCATAAGTTAAGGTTCCCGTTTTATCAAAGACAATTGTGTCTATCGTATGAGCCTTTTCCAATGTTTTGCTATTTTTTACCAAAATACCATTCTTAGCACACAATCCTTCGCTAACTACAATGGCAAGTGGCGTCGCAAGTCCCAATGCACAAGGACAAGCAACCACTAAAATAGTACAAAATACGGATATTGCTACACCGAAAGAATTGCCCAATAGTAAATAGCTTATGAAAGTAAATACTGCAATAATTATGATAGCAGGTACAAAATAACCACACACTTTATCGGCTAAATTTTGTATTGGAGGTTTTGTATTTGTAGCCTCGACTACCAATCTAACAATTTCTGAAATAGTAGAATTTTTTCCTATTTTTTCAGCTTTATATTCAATGTAGCCCTCCAAATTAATACTTCCAGCTACGACTTTATCACCAACACTTTTTTTGCTTGGCATTGATTCTCCAGTTATAAAAGCTTCATCAAGGTGCGTACTACCTTCCGTTATCACTCCGTCAGATGCAATTTTCATTCCAGGCTTACATATTAAAATGTTACCTTTTTCAATTTCATCAATGGTAATTTCCTTTTCGCAATTGTTCATTTTTAATAAAGCAAAAGTAGGAGTTATTTGTACAAGTTCTTTTATAGCGTCTTTAGTTTTTTCTTTACTATTATTATCAATAAAACGGCCAAATTTTATAAAAAATATAATAATGGCACAAGACTCAAAATATAAACTTTCTATGTAAGTATTAGTTTGTATATCAAGAAGAATCATAATCATACTAAAAACACTATATAAGAAACTCGAAAAAACGCCAAGAAAAACTAAAGTATCCATATTAGGAGTTTTGTGTAAAAAATTTTTAACACCACTTTTAAATATATCAATTCCATATAACAAAAAAGGAATAACTAAAAGAAACAATGTAACAGCATAATTTTTAGGGTATTTATTAATATCCAAAAAAGAAATTTGTGGAATCCCAAACATATGTGCCATTGAAATATAGAGGATAACTATTGAAAGAATAAAGAAAAATATAAGTTTAATTTTGTTATTTTTATTGCTATTTTTTTTATCTTCTGATCTACTATCATATACCCCTAAACTTTCGAAGCCAGCATTATGGACAAATTTTTCAATTTCTTCTAATGACAAATCGTCATCGTATTCAATTAAAGCTTGAGCGAGTACTAAATTAACACTTGCACTTTTAATTTTTTTCTGTTTGTTAAGATATTTTTCTAATCCAACTGAACAGGCACTACAACTCATACCACCTATTTTCAAAATTATTTTTTTCATATTATCTCCATCACAATTAAGCTAACTTTTTGATAAGTTCCATTACCTCATCGATAATATCTAAGTTGTTATTTTTTATTTCATCAACTACACAAGTTGAAAGATGATTTTTCAAAATTTCCCCACCTAAACTTTTTAAAGAATTGCTAACTGCCGAAATCTGTATCAAAACATCACTGCAATACCTATCACTATCAATCATATTCCTAATTCCTTTGATTTGACCTTCAATAATCTTGAGTCTAGTATCTAGATATTTCTTCTCATCATTGGTTCTATTTTTTATCTTAATATCTTTTTCGTAACCATTAAACTTTTCTTCCACAACTACCACCAGCAAAAGTATACTACCCCTACGGGGTATAGTCAATTATAAAAAAAGAATTATTTAAACACAAATGTTTTTATAATTCTTTGTTTATTAATAAACCTGATTAAGACAGTTTACTTTTTTTATTAGAGTATCTCAACATAGAAACAATACCTGAGAAAAATTCAAATACAGAACCAATTATTGATATATAAGCCCCTATAATTAAGTTATACCAGGTTTCGAATATTGGAATTATTAGAAATAAACCTCTTATATATTTAGGATTTTCTAAATACGTTGCAACGGTACATAAACCTATTACAAGTGTCGGCAAGATAGAATACCAATCTTCATAAGTTACAAGAAAAGACACCACAACTAACACTAAAAAGAATATTAGCCACCAAATAGAAATATGATTGTATTTTTTTCGGTTTATATAGAATATATAACTACGGAAAATGGCAACAACATATAAAACTGCCGCTGTATAAGCATTTAAAAACAAGTATTGCAAGCAAAAAAAGACATTTGACAAAAGTTGAACCTCTAATATCTTTACCTGCTTTTTATTTTGAACGCTTAATATCCAAAGCGTTATTGCCATAAGGCCAAAAAATTGTGCAACTACATACATAAAAATTTACCACCTAGACAATTATATATTATAAGCAAATTACAAACAAGAAATATTAAATAAATATAAATACTCTTGACAGCACATAACTATACTAACCTATAATAAGAAGAAAAAGGAGATTCTGTATGAATTATAAATCTAATAAAATACCATTTATATTATTAGCTGTGTTTGTTTTCATAATAACATACATTTTTTTTACAAACATACATCCATTAGTTATCTATGATGCCGATGATTGGACTTACGTAGCTTTAGCGAGACAATTTATTCCTATTTTACATGCTTGGAATCCTGCAAAATTATTCCCAGAAACATTAATGCCACTTTGTGGTAGTATTGCTTCTTTTATAATTTATCCTATAACACAAGATTACATCGGATCATTTACAATTGTAACGGCATTTGTCGTAGCATTTTTTATTTCTATCTACATATACACATTTAGTAGACTACTATATAAAAAATCATCTCTTAATATAACTACTACGATAGCTCTTACAGTTTTATTCTTCCTATTTCATTTTTTACTTTTTGCATCAAATGACGTAGACAATCAATATCTATTTTTAAGTCATAACGTTAACTGTTATTACAATTATTTAATACCAAACCTTCTAAATTTTATTATTGTATTTACTCTGTTAACTAAAGATGACGTTGATTATAGCCTATCACTAAAAAATCCTTTTAAAAAAGGACTTTATTTCTTAATACTATACACAGCAATATTTTCAAATCTTTATTGTAATATTATTTTAGTTGTTTTCGCTGGCAGTATACTAATAATAAATTTTTGTAAAGAAATTAAGCATAAATTTAATATTAAAAATTTCATTAAGAAATACTTTGTTCTTTTAGCAATTATTTCAGCTTGGTTTATTTCTCTTATTTTTGAACTATCAGGTGGAAGAGCACAATACCCGTATAACGGCAACTATCTTAGTGCATTAATAGAGGCAATTACAAATATTAAAACTGTTATGACAACTTTTAATAGATCAGTAATCATGTTATTAATAGGAATAGTTATAATTTTTATAATTAGCCTTATAATTAATATAAAAAAGAAAAACGAAAATGAGAATTTAAAGAAAGTTTTTGCAATTCTTATACTTTCTATCTTCTTTATATTTGCTTATTTTATATTAATCTCTGCGAAAGTAAATCCTAGTTATGTAACTGGTGCAGAATATATTTATGGATTGTGGGCTTATTTTTTGGTTTTAGTATTTATGTGTTTTGGATATTTGATTAATAAATACCCACAAGTAGCTGTTATTCTCCCCTTTTTAGTTGTGTTTTTCTTTATAGATTACAATTGTTCATTAAGAACATTTAAGGAAAGTAACACTAGTAATATAGATCCTATAATTTGCAAAAAGATAGACGAAGATTTAGTATTTCAGATAAAAGAAGCTGAAAAAAAGAGACTTTCAAAGGTTTACCTTCATGTTCCTCAAAGTAGAACTGATGATAATTGGCCACATACAACATATTTTGGTGATAGAATTTCCAATACGTTATATAAACACGGCATAACAAAGAAAAAATTAAATATAGAAATTGTACCTGACTCTCAATACAACGAAAAATTTGGTTTATAATAAAACAATATTTAAAGGTTTAATTTACTATTAACTAGAGCAAAAGGAAAGGAAATTAAAGCTGCTATAACAGTTCATCAAATGCGAATAAAAGTAAACAAAAGTTACAAATTACTTTTTATTTCTGGAAACAAATCATAGAGATTATAGCCTAATAAACTATCAAAATATTCTTTTAATTTATAAGTTTCTTTAATATGATATTGCGTATTTGAATAGGCACCTCTCCTTATCATAATATCAATCAATCTTTTATCAACTGTATTAACTACAGAGGTACACATCAAATCGCACAAATTAATTATTTTTCATAAATTGTATATTTATGATTTAAAACAAACTCAGTTCTAAAAGGGATATCATCAGGAATGCCACCAGCCGTACAATTAACATCGTTATTTAAGTAAGAATGTGTTAAACATATATTACAATATTCTTCATCATATCCCTTCTTTTTCATGTACTCATAACCATTTATAACATGACTATCAAAAGATCCTACCATTTTCCCAATATCATGCACATAACCCAGGGTAATAATTTTATCAACATCTAACTGATACCCTTTTTTATTAAGTGCCTCCGCAATTATTCCTGCACTATTTCCTACACATATAGAATGATCTATCCATCCGTCATTTGCTGTCTTTCCACGTGCACTCTCAATAATTTTTTTTGCTTCTTTACTCGTTAATTTCATTCATTCACCAAACCTTTTAAAAAATTCTACACTAATAAAAAATATCTATAAAACATTATCGATATTATGTTAACATAAATAATATCACGTTTTATAAAAATTAAAAAGGCAAATTCATAAAAGAAAAAGCAGCATATGTAGTGTTACAATTAAAATTAGTTGTAAAATATAAAGATATTTAGATAACAGACATTTCATGTTATAATCATTAATAGTTATCTTCGTAATCAAATTTGATTCAAAGATATAAAGAAGGATGTAATTTATGTTAGAAATAAAAAGCGATAGATTATTCAGTGCTACTAGTTCATTGATAATTAGTATAGTTTTAATCATTATCGGCATATTTTTGATTAGTTTTAAAGGAGTATTATATTATCAATTAGTACAAATATTTACTTTAGCAATTTTGTTTTTATCTATTAAACAATTTGTAAATTTCTTCTTAGGTAAAAACAAAGAAAAGAATATAAACTTTGCTAAATGTTTTTTAAACCTTATCTTCTGTTTAATTCTTTCCCTTTTTAAAAATATTCCCTTATCTATTTTACCACTTGTTTTTGGAGGATATTTATTTATAAACGGTCTAGTTAAATTGATAAATTACATTATCCTTCTAAAAAACAAGACAATTGGACGTTTGTTTGAACTTATATCTAGCCTGTTTTATTTTATTATTTCCATTCCTATGATTTTATCACCTATTAAAAATATTAATAGTATTATATTCTTATTAGGCTGGTACTTTGTTTTACTAGGAGTTAATTACTTAACTGATTTTATTACATTTATAATTCCTAAAAAGTGGAAAAATAGAATAATAAGAAATTTTAGAATAAGTCTTCCAGCTTTTATTGAAGCAATTATTCCTTTTACAGTGCTAAACGAAATCAATTATTTAATTGATAAAGAATCTTATGATAATCCTTTTGTTTTTGAAGAAAAAAAAGAAAATGATAAGGCTGATATGGAAGTCATTGTTCACACATCAGATTGTGGGTTCAATCGTATGGGACATGTTGACTTATATTATCAAGGAAAAGTTATTTCCTATGGTAATTACGATGATTCCTCAGTTCGCCTTTTTGAAATGATTGGCGATGGTGTTATTTTTACAGCAGATCGTAAAAAATATATCCCATTTTGTATTGAACATAGCAAAAAGACGTTATTCGTTTTTGGTTTAAAATTAACAGATACACAAAAAAAGAATGTTACTAAAGAATTAGATAAACTATTCTCTCAATTAGTTGAATGGAAACCTCCTTATGTTGAAGCCTTAGCTAAATCCAAAAAAGTAAAAAAAGAGCAATATAATGATTATGCTAGTATACTATATCAAAATACAGGTGCAAAATTTTATAAATTTAACTCAGGAAGATTTCAAAAATATTTTGTTTTAGGTTCAAATTGTTGCCGTTTAGCTGACTTAATTATTGGTAAAAGTGGTATAGATTTATTAAAGATGAATGGTATTATTACACCTGGTACATATTATGAATATTTAAATCGTGAATTTCAAAAGAAAAATAGTATAGTAATAAGTCGAAATATTTATAATCAAAAAGCTACTAATAAACAAAGTATTATTAAAAAAAATTTCAACTAAAAAATCAAATTAAATATCTTTTGAAATTTTTCTTAATTTTTAATTTGAAAGTTATTTTTTATAAAAAGAAAAGCATAAAAGCATTCATATTTCTCAATGCAAAAATTGGTATTTATTTTGATAAAAATATAGACTTATTTCCTTTTTATTAACAATTTTTAGGAAACAAGTCTTATATTTTTTTTAATATTTTCTACAAACAAATTACAAATTTGTACACATTTTATTTTTTCAAGCATTAATAAACTCTTTTTTATCAACTTCATAAAAGCTCTTTTATAGCATAATTAATATTATAAATTCAATACCAATTATTTCTTTTTTCTAGCCTTTATTAAACGATAATTACTTTTCTCAACTTCACTAGAAGATATATCGTTAAAACCTACTTGCCCTAAGATACTCATTTCATTCTCAACGGTTAACGGTGTATCGATATGCTTATAATTGTCTATGTTATTTTCTAACTCATATATGCTACGATTTTGTTCTTCTTGACTTAGACTTATTTTATCGCAATTTACAAATAATCCATTATTTTTTAAACAATCAAATACTTTCTTGTATAAAATTATTTTTTCTTCTGGTTTAAAATGATGTAATGCCGATGTAGAAATTACTGCATCATAATTATTTCCAAAGTTAATTTCAAAGAAATCACCGCAAATAGTTGTTACACGATCGGCAAAATTTCTTTTAGATAATTCATTTAACATTTTTTCTGAAATATCTATAACTGTTACAGATGCATTTGGATATATTTCAAATAAATGAATGAGCTCTAAACCTGTTCCTGCACCCAAATCTAAAACTTTATTTGTATCTTCATCTAAATTTTCAGCTATCATTTTTTTTGTTCCCATAAATGTTTCATGAACTTGATCATAAGTATCTATTTTTTCGTTAAAAAAATCTCTTTGTTTTTGATTCCTATCATATAAATTCATAACGTTATTACACTCCTTTTTTACAATCTTTTGAATTTTTATGGCATTTTTTGCTTTTTATTTTTCCATTTGCTAACACTATCTTGTAAAATTTACTCTTGCTCCAACATTTTTGTATCTTTTACCAAAAACTCAAAGCATTCAACTAAAAACTGAGTAATTTTATTTAAATTTGCTTTTCTTCATAAAGATTTTAACATATTATACTTAAATTGCAATAAAATGGATGTTAATTTTATATAAACGTATTCTTGAATGATAACCCTTTTATGTTTTTCTATCCTATCTATAATATCTGTTTTCATTACGATTATATAATTAGAATTAGTTTTTATAAAAATACATTTTTTAGTTTTTTATTTATTATAATATCCTCTAAGTTCTCCAATTGTTAAAAATTTATTCCCGTCCATATCTCCTTTGTATTCTTTAGATTCCCAAATATTAAATAAAAGTTTTATATCACATTTTTTATTATCAAATGTCTTTAAATAAGATTCTTTAGAACTTTCTTCTAGAAAATTTATATTACATTCTTTATTTAGTGCCCCAATATATTTATCTTTTTTTAGTGCTTTAATTTTTTTCAATACTTCTTCAGCATGTTCCATCTCATCATCATAATCATCACCTTTTATAGCACAAATAATCCAATAATGTAACTTATATTTATTAATGTCACTAATTCTACTAGGTTTACCTAGTATTTCATTTCGATAATTATAACGATTCTCAATATTTTCCAAAAATTTATTTAAATTTAGTTTACCTTTATTATTAATTAATTTGTTAATATCATCTAAATGAGTATTTATACCATGTTCATTTAAGTCATCCTTCTTGCCTATTACTCCCTCATTTACTTTTAATTCAATTAAATAAATATCTTTTTTATTTTCATTTGTATCAACAAAAATACAATCAATTCTTCCCCTTTTATCACTGGTATCATCATCTCTTAAATCATCATTACTCTCTCTAGTATAGTATTCTTCTTCAAATGGGATAACTGAGGAAAGACCAGAACAATAACTTAATTTGTTTTCGGTCATAAATGAATGTTGATACTTTTTTTCTAATTCGATTTTAGTAATTTTTTCATAGTTTGATATTGCATCTTTTACGTTTTTGTTAAAATCTTCTATTTCAGCATACTCAATTGTTTTTGAACTTGTATTATAATCAAGATCCGGTTTTGCTAGTCCCGAATAAGAAGCTATTTTTAAAATTGGTTTTGATTTTTCGAATTTCAATGTAAATGTTGTATACAAAATTATTAGGGCTTCAATTTTTGTTAACTCAAGTGAAGATAATTTTTCAGCGTTTTGAAGTTCAAATACAATTTTATCTTTTTTATAATTACTAATAGTTGTAAATTTCTTTATAGTATTTTCTACATCAAAACTTGGTCCGATACTTGGTCTCATTTGTTTTAATCTCTCATTTAATAATTTTAATCTTATTGATAATTGTTTTTTAATTTCTTCGGCTTTAATTTTAGGTCTTGTCGAACCTTCAAAAAAAACTTTACCAAAGCAAAATTTTCCCTCTTTTTTTAGACTGACTTCAAAATAGGATCCTAATTTTTGTTTTAAATCATCTTTATTTTTGACAAAATCATCAATATTCTTTTCAATCATCTTTAAATACAAATCTAATTTTTCTCTTAAATCATCTTCATTTTCCGTAGGATTAAAGGCAAAATATGCATCTAATTCATTTTTAAAATCAAATTTAGAGTCTTCAGTTGTCACAATCATTCCATCTTCAATGTCTTCTAAATTATTTATAATTTTGCGTAAATTGGTTTGATTTATTTTATAGATATTTTCAGGAATAGTAATTGTTACAGTATTATCATTGCATTCTTTATTTTCAACATAAAAAGCTTTTATTCCTTCATAATATACAATATCCTTACAATCATTTTTGCTCGTTTCTTTAGTCTGTTGTCTTATTCTAATTATGAATTTCTTGTCATCATCATAACATTTTCTTAATTTATCCAAGCTACAATTTTTTATTATCATTTTTACTCTCCTTTTAAATTAATTATATCCCCATCTGTAAATTCTAATAATCTATCTTTAAACAATTCTTTTTCAATTTTCGCTTCTTCATCACTTTTTTCAGTATGTATTATGATAACTTTGCTTGGATTAACCAATTTGTCTAAAGTTTTTATTGCTTCTAGACTAGCATGTCCTGAAGTATGAATTGGAAAATAATTCATATGTAATTCATTTACTAAATAATTTTTAAATTCTCTAAGTTTTGAATCTGGCCAATCATCTCTTATATATCCATCCCACATTGAATATATTAAACAAGCATTTTTAATATTTTCTTTATGATCTTTTAAATAATCGCCCATCGATTGCTTGATAGAAACTACGAATTTTTCATTAAATGGTAGTTCATATATTACTTTTTTTGTATGTTTAATATATCTACCATAGGGTTCATCTATTTTCTTTTGATTTGGACTTACAAACGTATAAACATTACTGAAAGTATTAGAATTCGGTATTTTCTTAAGTAAACTGGCAGTTGAATTCATACACATATCCATAACAAATAAATGCGTTTTCGAAAAATTTTTATACAAATTTACAATCCTATCAATATTAGTACTAGAACACATAACATATATTTGATCATACTTATTAAGTTCTTGAAAATCTTCAGTTAAATCTTTTTCTTTTTTAAAATTTCTTTTACTACTTCCAATAGTTGTACCCTCTGTTATTAATAAATCAACTTTACCAATTTCATTTAAGATTTTATTAAATAAGCAACCCTTTTTACCATGATTACGATAATCTCCTGTATGTAATATCTTTTCATCATCAGCCTCTATTAAAAGCATGGCTGAATTATAACTAGAATGGTCTGCAATGAAAGTCGTTATTTTTATATCTTTTATAAAAAAACTTTTTTCAAATTCAAAATATTTAATCGTATTATCTTTTTCGCGAAGTACTTTTTTATATTCTCTAGTAAAATAACATAAATTATTATGAATTTCCATTCCCTCTTTATTTACATAAATTGGTATATCTTTTTTTACCAAGGAAGCACACCCAATATGATCTTTATGTGAATGTGTTATTATTACGCCATCATAACTAGGTTTTAAATCATCATTTTTTGTTAAACCAGGAATTATAATTTGTTCCTTATCATCTAAATTATCACCATAATCAATAATAATTTTTGTGCCCTTACTACTTGTGATTTCGGTAATACAACCACCGATTTGATTTGCTCCTTTTATAATCCTTACTTCCACTTTATATCTCCTTCTTAATAGAATAACTATTATAATTTATTTCATACTTTTTCGTTAAAGTAGTATCTGTTTCGGAATTATACTCTAAAACAAATAGTGTATTTCTGTTCTCTCTTTTGGACAATAAATATTTATTATTATATTTACAAAGTGTTTCATATTCTATAATATCATTTAATTCAACATTTTGATTGTTTTTATATTTGGCTTCAGCAATTAAAATTATTTGAACTTGATTTCTCTTAGCAAAAACATAAAGTTTTTCAAGTACCTTTTCTTTGCTATAAGTAGTTTTCTTTAAAAGAACATCCAAAGTATTTATAATATAAATATCTCTTGCTTGTTTATTAATATCTTGATGATAGTCTAGTAAATAGTCTAAATAATCTTTAGAAATTATTTGTCTATCAAAATCTACCATTATTATATCATGTTGTTGTAGTGATTTAACAGCATTGTCTAATCGTTTTATATCTAAATAATCTTTATAAAGTTTACATACTACCTCGCAAGGATTAAAATAAGCTTCAACTTTATGTTTATCAATTTGAGATATACTAGCAATTAAATTTTCTGTGAACCAATGATTATTTCCATCAAAATTAAAAATTTGGATACTCTTTTTAGCATCTATTCCAAAATTACTAATCATTTTATAAATTAATGCCATTTTACCGTTTAAAGGTTCTGATGCAACTACTGTTAAAGGGTATATAAAATTCTTTAAAATCATTCAATTTTTAATACTCCTTTGCATTTTCCCAAATTAAATCAAATATTTCAACATCAGCAATAGCATCATCATTATATTTTGTGATTACTTTATAATATTTCTTTATAAAATTTTTTAATAATATCATATCTTCTTCTTTTATATTTATTTTTCTATTTACTAATACTTGTGGATTATCTTTATCAGCGCTTATCATAATCATATTATTATAATTAAGTTTTCCATAATCATTCTGAAAAAATAATATATTATCTCTATCAAGTGTATAAGAACAATAAAAAACTACATTCATAGGTAAACCTGATTTTCTTTTACTTAAACTAGTACATCCAAAACGATCATTTGACTCATCAAAAAATATTTGCTTTGCTTCAAACTCTGGTATATCAGCGTTCCAATAATCTAATAATAATTTTTGATGTATTTTTACGTACTCTAATACATCTTTTATATATAATTTATCTTTTTTGTGAATCCCTTTTAACTCTTCTAAAATTTTAATATTTCCTATATCAACTGTTATAAATTTTTCTTTTTCCCAAACTTTAAATTTTATTTGTGGAATAAATCCTTTTAATTTTTCTTTACCATTATAAACTAAATATAAAACTATACTCATGTATTTGTCATTTTCAAATGATGTAGTTGCTTTAAATAAATTATTTACTTTTTCATCTTTTAATTTCATTTTCAATCATCTCTTAACTATTATTGATATTTTCGCATTATTTCGGCAAAAATCGTTGGGGATTTAGTTTTATACCAAGCAAATTTATATGCGATTAAAGCATAAGAAATAATGTGAGCTTTTAAAGGTACATAACCTATATTTTCCAAATTAGGTATATCTTCTCGATAGACTTTTAAATCTTTAATTAATTCTTTATTCTCTGATAATTCTTTAATTTTATTCGTTATATCATTTCCATGTAATAAACCAATTATTTTAACTAAATCAGCAAAATTACGAGGTTTTATGATGTCTATTAAGCTTTTAGCATATTCATCATCTAATTCAAACAGATCTTCTGTATTCCCATTATTTATTAAATCAAATACATTTTTATCACTTATTGTTATGTCAGCCAATTTAACTTTAGTTAAGTCTTCTAATTCTTTTATTAATGTAGGTAATCTATGTCCTAATATATCTAATTTAATAAGATTTGCATCAAGATCATGATAATCAAAATGCGTGCTTAAATAATTATATTTATTATCATTATTAGGATAGCCACAAGGGGTAAAATCATATATTTCTTTATCCTTAGGTATTAAGAATACACCACCTGGATGTTGACCAGTATACTTTAATTTACCTTCTAATTTTTTTACTAATCGAGATTTTTCTTGATTACTTATATCTAACTTTTTTTGTATAATCTTTTCTTCAGCATTAATAGTCTGCGTTAAAGCAATAGCACCAGCTCTAATAGTGTAATCTTTGCCCCAGAAATTAGTTAAATACTTGATTAAATCTTTTTGAATACAATGTGCAAAATTAATATCAATATCTGGTACTTTCTCGACATTTAAACCTAAAAAGTTTTCATAGGGGATATCAAAGCCATCTTTTTTTAACTCACTGTGACACTTAGGGCAGTTTTCATCGGGCATATCTATTCCATATTTATAAGTTAAAGATTCATCAAAATTAAATTTTTTGCACTTTGGACAATAATAATGCGGAGGAAGAGGATTTATACTGGTAATACCCATTAAATAAGCAATAAAAGATGAAGCAACACCACCACGAACAAACGAAGGGTATCCCATATCATAAGACTTATCAACAAGTTTTTTAGATATTAAAAATAAAGACTCTTTATTAGTATTAATTATTCCATATTCGCAAGAACTATCTTTACCGTATAATTCTTCATTTATTCTATTTGTAATGATACTTGGAACGTTTTTACCACATAATTCATTTAATTTTTTATTTATTATAGTTAATATTTTATTTTTACTATCTTTAATTTGCGGTAAATAATATTTATCACTAAGTATTTTTATATCTTCAGTTAAACTTGCAAGCCTATTTGTGTTTTCGACAACTAGTTCATAGGCTATATTATCTTCTAAAAAATTAAAATCATTTAACATTTCCTTAGTTGTTTTTAAATAGCTAGCTAGTTTATTTTTTTCGAAAAGCTTTTTATAATCATTTTGTTCTTCTTTTTTCAAATAGCAAACATTATTTGTTGCTATAACAATTTTATTAACATCTTTAGCAATATTTATCATTCTTTTTAAATATTGTTTATCTAAGGATGAATTCATTTCAATAAAATCCCACCATATTAAATCATCTTTAATTTGATAATCCTCTAAATTAGCATATACATCTTCCATATAAGTTAAATCTAAGCCATACAATAGGCCATCACTTAAAAGACTTAATTCCTCCTTAGTTATAACTTCTTTGCCATATTTATCTAAATTAGTTGTTTTAATTTTAGTAATTATTTTATATAAGTTTTTTAATCCTTCTCTGTTTCTTACTAATATTGTAACCGGAATAATAGTATCAAACACAAGCGTTTTTACAACACTTCCATAGATAATCTTAAAATCAGTAATATTATTAGTTTTTAAGTATTTATCTATCTTAGGGAAATTATAAACATTATTAAAATCCGTAATAGCTAATTTATTTAATCCTATATTTTTAGCATAGTTAATTAATTCCTTAAAATCAACAACACTATCTTTAGTCATCTTAGTAAAAGCTTTAAATTCTACTCTTTCTGGCATTTTCAATCAACTCCTAAATTATATCTATAATATTATAGTTTTTATCATCAAATACAAATTTCAATGAGTCATTAATTTTGGCAAAATTCCAATCTAAAAACTGATTTCTTAATATATCATCCTTTGTAAATAAAATTACACAAGTGTTATATTTTTTACTATATTTTTGTATAGTTCTCTTAATCGTTTTAATATCTTTATTTGATTCTTTTAAGAACTTATCAAAATTATCAATTATTATTACATCATAAGGTTTAATAGTTGTTTTATCGAATATATAATCTAGCCAATCATCATTAAAAATTTTATTGCTACTTATTACGAGGCGAGAATTACGTATTTTTTCCAAAGCTAACATAAATTCATTATAATCAATTCTTTCTTTCGTTAATATGTCTATCTTAGTACCTATAGGAAACATATAACTTTCAACAAGTTTAAAATCTATTTTAGAAATTAAGGAGATTAGACGATTTATATAATAGTACGAACTTAAATTAAAAGATTGTAGATATACCTTTTTCTTTTGAGATTTCCATATTCGTATAAAAAATTGATTAATAGAGGAATCCATTCTTTAGGATTCCTACTATATATAAGTGAAATGTTATGATTCATTATCGTCATCTATCTTCAAAAATTTATCATATTGATTATCTAGATCTATGATGGATTCTTGCCCAAATAGATTTAAACTTACGGTAAACTCATTCTTATCGAAATTCGTTTTTACTATTAATCCAGTTAAGTCTTTAAATACTCCGTTTAAAATTTTAATTCTATCTCCCTTCTTAATATCTTCTAGAGGTGTAAAATTATCAACAGGCTCCTCAATAATAGGTTTTTCCTTGATATACGCATAAAGTCTTATGCTTGGTTGTGGTCGTTCTATCTTGGGAATTTTTCGACCATAATAATACTTATTAATACAATAAATTACATAATCATACTCTTTTGACTCATAATAATCGTCATTTTCTTTTTGCAAAAGGGATATATATTCTTGAACATCTTTAGAATCACGATGTTCTCTTAATAACTTACACTGATCGATGATATTATCTTTGGAAGTAACAAGTTTTTGTACAAACTCATAATCATAAGTATCAGAAAGCGCATAACAGGGTAATAATATAGAAAAATTTAATTTTTCCTCCTTCACAACATCTAATTGATAAAAATACTTAACAACACAATACAAAATATACTTTGAGTTATTATCATCATCTCCATTTATATTTCCTCTTATCACTCTATCTATAAATTGCCTCACTCCCCTCTTATAACCATATCTTCGTAACTCCTTTAGTTGATCAATGATGTTATCCTTTGAATCAACTATTTTCTTGATTTCCTTAGTAGCAACAAAATCTTGCATAAAACAATCTCCTTCCCTTCATCAATTACAAAATCATTGTATCATATCTTTTTTAATAAATTTAAAACGACACTTTTACTTTGTGTCGTTTCCTTATTTTTAAAGATTTTGATATATTTTGGTAATTGCGTTATTTTATGATGTACCACTCGTTTTTAACATAATCATATCCAATATTTTTATACATTTTATTAAGATCATTCATGTAGCGTTCAACCTTGCGCGGATGAACCTTAAAAGTATTTACTATCTCATTCGTCTTGATAGTTTTTTTATTTTTTAAATAGTCATTAATTTCATTTAATAAAAGCATTTTCTTTTTTGAAAACTTAATATTCTTAATATTTAATATGTAATTAAAATAAAGATCTTGCAAGACATCATCATCAAAAAAATGCTCATTTACATAATATATGTTTGTATATTTTAAATGAAACAAACCATTTTTAATTTTATTTCTAGTAACAACATATACTAAATTAAAATTTCTGAAAAGTTTTCGATAATGCTTATCTATTTCTATATAACCTGATACATTTAAGTAATTTTCATTAATAATTAATAAAAAACCTTGCTTTCTTTTTAAATCATCAATGTTACTAACAATTTTAATATAAGGAAAACGAAAATAATATTCCATATTTTCATCATCATAGTACTCTTTTAAAACTTTTCGATCTGTTAAATTATAGGGTTCCTCATCACAAATATAAACATTTCTTGCAATAGTTTCTACATCTAGGCAATTAGAACAAAGATTTATATTCACAACTGGACAAGACAATTTTTTCAATTGATTTTTTAAGTCATTTTGCAAGTTCAAAGCTTGAAAATACGATACTCTTTCTCGAATACAAAAAATTCTTAGAATTTTAGGATTAACATATATAAAAATGATGATATCACTATTGATTATTTTATGGCTAAATAAAGGAATTCCTCTTTCAATCTTAATTGAATCTTCAATTTTCTTTTTTTCGCTGTCATTAATATATCTAGTATTAATATATCCATAATTTTTGATAAGTAAATCATCGAGCACTTCTTCATAAAGTTTTCCTGTTTCAAGTTTTTTAATTAACGTTTGCAAATTTATTCCAATAGTACCTAATACTAATACTCTTTTATTTTTATTTTCAATTAATTTTTTTTTAATTTTTTTATATTCTTTATTCATATTATATTTCCCTATATACCGATTATATCATTAATTGTAACAGAATTTTAGATATCTACTAAATACTGGTTACAATTTTTTATTTAAACAAAAGAATTCATTAAATGTTAATGGTACTATAAAAATGGAAGAAAAAGTACAAATAAAAATGTAGGATTTCCTACATAATTATATGGACCAAATATTACATTTTTATATTGACTTTAACAAAGATATAATCTTACTAATATTTAATTATTTCATTTATTATATCTGATTTTACAATTTGCTCAAATTTTTCACTT